>NZ_JANRMI010000010.1 GCF_029531655.1 Bdellovibrio svalbardensis | reverse complement strand
GCGATGGACTGATTGCTGCTTATATAGTGATTTGAGAAATCGTCGCTGAGGAGTAAAGGGAACTTTATCCTACCTTTGCAATGGTAGAATTTACGCCAAAAGGAGTGAATATGAAGCGCATTATTTTAGGTTCAATTTTGATTTTTTCACAGGTGACAATGGCAGCAAAATTGAACTGCAATATTGATATTTATGATGAAAGCAATGGCGCAAAGCTTGTGGAATCTAAAACAATATCCATGACCTTACATACAAAGGCAGACACGATCTATGATGAGAAAAATGATCAAAATCTTCGCGTCAAAGTAATAACTGCTCGTAGAGCCTTTCAACTTAAAAACGACCTCCATCGAGGAATTTTTGTTGAGGCTTATAGTGTTGATGGTTCAAATAATTTGAGAGTGCACGCCGGACATATTTTCAAACACCATGAAATGAGAGGTGGTTGGCTTGGTGGCGCAACGTTCAATGGAAGAATTTTTTCTTTAGACTCTGACGGAAAGGTTGGCGAAACCATCGAAAAATACGACGCAGAGACGGACGACTCCCGTGTTAAAATCAATAGCTGTGAGATTAAATCTGGGGTCGTTGTTGGTGAACATATGTTCTCCAATGAATATCCTGAATTGATTGATGCAGACTAAGGATCTTCCGGCTTTAA
>NZ_JANRMI010000009.1 GCF_029531655.1 Bdellovibrio svalbardensis | reverse complement strand
TGACCCTTACCCCGTTTTTAGGTCCACCAAGTTAAGGTGAGGGTTAGTTGTTTGGGTAATTAACATATCTAATTCTTTTTTTGCAAACTCTTTGGGTGTTAAATAATCCAAAGAGCTATGCGGTCTTTCCTCATTGTAGTGTTTACGCCATTCTTCAATCTTTATGCGCGCTCGAGTTAAGGTCTTGAATCGATTCTGATTTAGGAATTCATCTCTAAAGCGCCCATTAAAGCTCTCTATATATGCATTCTGCACAGGCTTGCCTGGATCAATAAAATGCAAACTGACGTTGTTGACCTTACTCCAATGAATAAGGCTGTAGTTCGCAAACTCAGGCCCGTTATCAAGAATGATTGCTTCGGGAAGATGGCCGCCATTCTTTAATTCATTTAAAACCTTTACCGGAAGGAACTCACTCATACTTATTGAGGTATGTACTGTCGGCGATCTTCTAGAGAAAATATCTACAACGGTAAAACATCTAAATTTGCCTCCACCTTCCAATCGATCAGAGATAAAGTCCATAGCCCAAACCTGATTCTCCCGACTAGGAATGGGAAAGTCTCGAGTCGGAGGGATAAATAGCTTCCTTCTCTTTCTCTTTTGAAGAACGAGTAACTTCATTGTCTTTGTAATTCGATATACGCGTTTTCGATTTACATAATGGCCACGCCTTTTCAAAAGAGCAGTTAATCGTGGCACCCCATATCTTGGATGTCGTTCCTTAATTTCCAGGATGGCCTTGATTACCATTGGGTCTTCTGTTTTCTGACTTGTATAGCGATACTGTGAGCGACTTAAACCCATCAGCCTGCAAGCTCGTCGCTCGCTGAGTTCGTAATTAGCAACCCAATCACGAACTAGCTCCTTTCGTTCTTCAGACTTTAAAACTTTTTTAAGGCAGCCCTTAAGAGCTTAATTTCTTGTTCTTGCTCTTTAATTTTCTTTTCAAGACGATTTACCTTCTTTTTGTCGGAAGAACTTCGTTGTTGATCGGCGAAGCCCAATCCTCGATGCTTCAAAAGAATTCGATATAAAGCCGTCTCTGAAACTCCATATTTATTGCAGATGTCCGCATTACTGTGGCCGTCCTCGACTTCTTTAACTATGGCTTCTACTTCTTCTTGTGTTCTCTTTTTGTACGACACGACGCTCATGCCTCCGCCTTTCTGAACTATAACTGTTCAAGGCTCACCGTGCAAAGTGGTGGTACTAAAAATGGGGGTAAGGTCA
>NZ_JANRMI010000008.1 GCF_029531655.1 Bdellovibrio svalbardensis | reverse complement strand
TTGTTCAATTCTGCAACTTCATTCCAATCCAAATGGCGAAGTTACATTTACAACTGAATGATTGATTTAATTGATTTTTAGCGAAGCGGTTAGCTCCAAATTTCGCTCTCTTACTTATTCAGAGAGTTAGTCTCTCGTTTCCCGAAGGAAAGTCATTGAGACGAAAACTTCGTCAACTATGTTGAGAAGAAAATGTTTTTTAAAAAAGCCTCACGACCTATTAGTACGAATCAGCTGAATACATTACTGTACTTACACCTTTCGCCTATCAACCTCGTAGTCTCCAAGGGGTCTTTAGGGGGCCGAAGCCCCAGTGAGATCTAATCTTGCAGTCTGCTTCCCGCTTAGATGCTTTCAGCGGTTATCAGTTCCGAACATAGCTACCCTGCATTGCCGCTGGCGCGACAACAGGAACACCAGAGGTTCGTCCATCCCGGTCCTCTCGTACTAAGGACAGGTCTGCTCAAATCTCATACGCCCACAGAAGATAAGGACCAAACTGTCTCACGACGTTCTGAACCCAGCTCGCGTACCACTTTAATTAGCGAACAGCTAAACCCTTGGGACCTGCTCCAGCCCCAGGATGTGATGAGCCGACATCGAGGTGCCAAACTCCATCGTCGATATGGACTCTTGGATGGAATAAGCCTGTTATCCCCGGAGTACCTTTTATCCGTTGAGCGATGGCCCTTCCACGCGGGACCACCGGATCACTTTGGCCTGCTTTCGCACCTGCTCGACTTGTAGGTCTCGCAGTCAAGCCCCCTTATGCCAATGCACTCGACGCCTGGTTTCCAATCAGGCTGAGGGGACCATCGCGCGCCTCCGTTACTTTTTGGGAGGCGACCGCCCCAGTCAAACTGCCCACCAGACAGTGTCCCTCTGCTCGTAAAGAGCAGCAGGTTAGATTTCAAAGGTGCCAAGGGTGGTATTTCAAGGTTGACTCCACAAGAGCTAGCGCCCCTGCTTCAAAGTCTCCCACCTATCCTACACATGCCAACTCTAAAATCACTGCCAAGCTACAGTAAAGGTTCACGGGGTCTTTCCGTCTTTCTGCGGGTACTCGGCATTTTCACCGAGAATTCAATTTCGCGAGGCATTTGGTCGAGACACCGGAGAAGTCGTTACGCCATTCGTGCAGGTCGGAACTTACCCGACAAGGAATTTCGCTACCTTAGGACCGTTATAGTTACGGCCGCCGTTTACTGGGGCTTCGATTCTCAGCTTCGCTTGCGCTAACTAATCCTCTTAACCTTCCAGCACCGGGCAGGCGTCAGTATGTATACTTCGTCTTGAGACTTTGCACATACCTGTGTTTTTGATAAACAGTCGCTACTCCCATTTCTCTGCGACCCGAAAAAGCTTGGGGAGTAAATCCTTACACTCTCGCGGGCACACCTTTTCCCGAAGTTACGGTGTTAAGTTGCCGAGTTCCTTGACCAAAATTCACCCCATCGCCTTAGGATATTCACCCCACTCACCTGAGTCGGTTTACGGTACGAGCTAACAAATCTAAATTTACGAAACTTTTCTTGGATACATGGCTTTTCTCACTTCCGGGACAAGTCCCTCGCATTCACGCCTCAGTGTTATGTGCCGCGGATTTGCCTACGACACCACCTACACGCTTACACCTCAATCCAATAAGAGGCTGAGATAGCCTATACCGTCATTCCTTAAACACAATTTGCTAGGTAACGGAATATTAACCGTTTTGCCATCGATTACGCCACTTGGCCTCATCTTAGGTCTCGACTAACCCTGGGAGGATTATCCTTGCCCAGGAATCCTTGAGTTTTCGGCGCCCGGGTTTTTCACCCGAGTTCAACGCTACTTATGTCAGCATGATCACTTCTAGTTCGTCCAGCTGTCCTACCGGTCAACCTTCATCCTACACTAGAACGCTCCCCTACCACTAAAATATAAAATACTTTAATCCAAAGCTTCGGTAACACGCTTAGCCCCGTTGTATCTTCCGCGCAGAGTCACTAGACTAGTGAGCTATTACGCTTTCTTTAAAGGATTGCTGCTTCTAAGCCAACCTCCTAGTTGTCAAAGTAACTCCACAACGTTCTCCACTGAGCGTGCATTTAGGGACCTTAGCTGTTGGTCTGGGCTCTTTCCCTCTCGACGCATGACCTTATCACCCTGCGTCTGCCTGCCGAGGAACATATCTGTGGCATTCGGAGTTTATTTGGGTTTGGTAATCCGGTAAAGACCCCTAGCCCATTCAGTGCTCTACCTCCACGATACTTTTTACTCGACGCTATACCTAAATATATTTCGGGGAGAACCAGCTATCACCCAGTTTGATTGGCCTTTCACCCCTAATCACAGATCATCAAAAGAGTTTTCAACCTCAACTTGTTCGGTCCTCCACGAGGTGTTACCCTCGCTTCAACCTGTCCATGATTAGATCACCGGGTTTCGGGTCTATGCCTGCAAACTAAACGCCCTATTCAGACTCGCTTTCGCTACGACTACACCTTAAACGGCTTAATCTCGCTTGCAAACATAACTCGCTGACTCATTATGCAAAAGGTACGCTATCACCCATATAAAGGGCTCTAACTGCTTGTAAGCTTACGGTTTCAGGTTCTATTTCACTCCCCTCTCGGGGTTCTTTTCACCTTTCCCTCACGGTACTTGTTCTCTATCGGTCACTAAGGAATATTTAGCCTTATGAGGTGGTCCTCACAGATTCCCACGAAATTTCACGTGTTTCGTGGTACTCGGGATGCCGCTAGCGCTTTTGAAGTTTTCGAACACGGGGCTATCACCCTATTTTGCCAGACTTTCCAGACTGTTATTCTAACTTCTCGAGTCGCACATTGCGGTCCCACGACCCCTCAATCAAATAAATGATTAAGGTTTAGGCTGTTACCCGTTCGCTCGCCACTACTAGGGTAATCTCGGAATTGATTTCTCTTCCTGAGGGTACTGAGATGTTTCACTTCCCCTCGTTCGCTTCAAACACCTATGTATTCAGTGAGTGATACCATAAATGGTGGGTTTCCCCATTCGGAAATCTCCGGATCAAAGTGTGTGTGCCACTCCCCGAAGCTTATCGCAGCTTACCACGTCCTTCATCGCTTCTTAGTGCCAAGGCATCCACCGTAAGCTCTTTGTAGCTTTAAAAAATGGAACTAACCTCGCTAAAAATCAACTAAATCAATCTATTCAATTGTCAAAGAACAAAACTAAAACAAAAAATTAAGTAACTATCTGCCTATCTAACTTGCCAACCTTGTATCTCAATTAGTTGGTGGGCCAGGGAAGACTCGAACTTCCGACCCCACGCTTATCAAGCGTGTGCTCTAACCAACTGAGCTACTGGCCCTCGTTAGACTACCTCGAAATTAATCGAAGTGCAGAGTTGTCACTCTTTCAAAACTAAATAGCTAGAAGATTTTTGGGACTCACTCGTGTCCGAAGACCGAGTTGACCTAAGATTGTGATTGCTCTCTTTGAGACAAGCTCAAAGTGCTGATCACCATAATCCTTAGAAAGGAGGTGATCCAGCCGCAGGTTCCCCTACGGCTACCTTGTTACGACTTCACCCCAATCATCGACCATACCTTGGGCGCCTGCCTCCTTGCGGTTAGCGCAGCGACTTCTGGTACAGCCAACTTTCATGGTGTGACGGGCGGTGTGTACAAGGCCCGGGAACGTATTCACCGCGGCATTCTGATCCGCGATTACTAGCGATTCCAACTTCATGGTCTCGAGTTGCAGAGACCAATCTGAACTTAGATAGCTTTTCTCCGATTAGCTCCATCTCGCGACTTCGCTTCAGTTTGTGACTACCATTGTAGCACGTGTGTAGCCCTAGGCATAAGGGCCATGAGGACTTGACGTCATCCCCACCTTCCTCCGGTTTAACACCGGCAGTCCATCTAGAGTGCCCAACTGAATGCTGGCAACTAAATGCAGGGGTTGCGCTCGTTGCGGGACTTAACCCAACATCTCACGACACGAGCTGACGACAGCCATGCAGCACCTGTGTACCGACCCTTGCGGGCGACGACATTTCTGCCAATCTTCCAGTACATGTCAAGCCTAGGTAAGGTTCTTCGCGTTGCATCGAATTAAACCACATGCTCCACCGCTTGTGCGGGCCCCCGTCAATTTCTTTGAGTTTTAATCTTGCGACCGTACTCCCCAGGCGGGATACTTAACGCGTTAGCTTCGTCACTGAAGGGGTCAATACCTCCAACAACAAGTATCCATCGTTTATAGCGTGGACTACCAGGGTATCTAATCCTGTTTGATCCCCACGCTTTCGGGTCTGAGTGTCAGTGTGTAGCCAGATAGCCGCCTTCGCCGCCGGTATTCCTCTTGATATCTACGTATTTCACCACTACACCAAGAATTCTACTATCCTCTCTACCACTCAAGCTACGCAGTATCAAATGCACTTCTAGGGTTGAGCCCTAGGCTTTCACACCTGACTTACATAGCCACCTACACCCGCTTTACGCCCAATAATTCCGAACAACGCTAGGATCCCTCGTCTTACCGCGGCTGCTGGCACGAAGTTAGCCGATCCTTTCTTGCAGGGTACATTCATTGTGTTATTCCCCTGCGACAGAGCTTTACGACCCGAAGGCCTTCATCACTCACGCGGCGTCGCTGCATCAGAGTTTCCTCCATTGTGCAATATTCCCTACTGCTGCCTCCCGTAGGAGTCTGGACCGTGTCTCAGTTCCAGTGTGACTGATCATCCTCTCAGACCAGTTAGAGATCGTCGCCTTGGTGAGCCATTACCTCACCAACTAGCTAATCTCACGCGGACTCATCTTGGAACGAAAAACCTTTGACCCCTTGATCCGCAGATCTTGTGGTCTTATGCGGTATTAGCCAATCTTTCGACTGGTTATCCCCCACTCCAAGGCAGATTATCCACGCGTTACTCACCCGTGCGCCACTAGGTATTGCTACCTCGTTCGACTTGCATGTATTAGGCACGCCGCCAGCGTTTGTTCTGAGCCAGAATCAAACTCTCCAGTTTAAATTCTGTATCAATCAAACTACTAGCTTTCGCTGTTGTTTGTTCGAATATTTTTTGAAATTGTGTTGTGCATATTGCTATGCCAACAAAGAGCCCAAAAATCTTTTGTTCTAGCTATTCAGTTTTCAAAGAGCGAAAATTT
>NZ_JANRMI010000007.1 GCF_029531655.1 Bdellovibrio svalbardensis | reverse complement strand
CTTGAACCCGGTCTGGAAACAGATCGGGTTTTTTATTATCCAAATTGTAAACAATAATAAGATTATAACAGTTTGAATTGTTTCAAAATGATCTAAAAGGTCTTCATTAATAAACTAAAAAATGATTGTTTTGAGCCCAAATATAGTGAGTTTTGGCTTTGTGTCTCGTTTGTAAAGTGTTGAAATCTCTTACATATGATGTTTTGGGCTAGTCTCTAGAGCATTTCGCTTGGGCCTGTGTTATTCTAATCCTATCAAAACCACAGGAATCTTTTCCTGTACGCTTTTTAAGTCTTTTTTACGACTAAGTTCAAAAAAGATCTCTCGGTAAATCATCCGAGACACGGGGATAAAAAATTGAATACGAAGAAAGGTCTGATGCTTAGGGGTGTCTTATGGCATACGTGTATTTGGCGGCGGCCATCATTTTCGAGATATTGGGTACGATCAGCATGAAGTATGCTGAGGGATTTACAAAGGTGGTTCCATCCATACTTATGATTGTATGTTCTGGAATCTGCTTTGTATGTCTCACAGTTGCTTTAAAAACTTTGCCTGTGAGCATTGTCTATGCGATTTGGGCAGGCGTGGGAACAGCCATTATGGCAGTTGTAGGTTTGCTAATATTCAATGAGCCTCTGCCACTTCAGAAAGTTATGGCGACTAGTCTGATCATTTTAGGAGTTGTGATGCTGAACTTCAGTGGTCAGCAATCGCCGCAATCTAAAGAGCAAGTTGCTGAAGCTGAGAATCTCAAAGAATTGAAGCGCATACCTGCAGCGAATGCGACGGTTCCGGCGCAGCGTGCTCCATTGGTAGATCGAAATTCTGGATAATTGATCGCATGGTCGTCTATTTTTAAATGCTAGAGCCACTAAGGTAAAATCTTAGTGGCTTTTTTTTGCCCTTTGATAGCTCTAGATCGTTAGATTTATTTCCTTCACTCATAGGCATGCATTATTTGTGGCCATTTATGGTGCTTTGAAACTTCGTTGCAGTGTGAAATTAGGCCCATGCTTACTGCGGAGGATGTTGCTGGTGCTTTTGTTCTTCAAAAAATTCATTGAGTCTGTCGAATGGTGTTTCTGTACGTGAAGCGTAGTGAATGAAGTTTTGCAGTAAGTTCTGAAGGAGCTCTTTTTGTTTTGGGTCCTTCAATTGATCTTTTTCGTCGAAAGCTTTTTGAGCATAGGCGACTCCAAAGTAATCGGGATAAACATAAGCCTTTAGAACGTGCAGAGGGACTCTGCTGTGGAAGTTGCCCTTGATGGCGGCGAAATATCCTTGGGATGCACCAATAAGGCAGATTTGCTTTCCTTCCAAGGGTACGGGATTCAGTCGAGAGAGCCAGTCTACTGCATTTTTAAATGGACCTGGCATGCTTCCATTATATTCGGGGCTGGAGATGATGATGGCATCAGCTTCGGAAATTTTCTTTGCGAGGCTTTTGACTCCATCAGGGATGCCTTCGGTGGTTTCTAGATCCCCGTCGTAAACGGGCATAGGGAATTCGTTGAACTCATGGAGCTCGGCTTGGACTTCGGGGAAGTTGCTGACAATTTCGTGCGCAATGCGGATGAGTTTTTTATTGAACGAGCCATGTCTTAAGACGGGTGCAAACAGGAATATCTTCATTGTTTCCTCGGTCATTCTGCAAAAATTGTATGAAAAACTAATATCATGTTCGCAAGTTCAGGTTCTTCATAGAAGGAGCGTCGGAGTTTTTTGTTCAATTACATGTAGTGAATGAGAAGGCTGCGTTGTTGAGAAAAGTCGTCAACAATAAATCGTGGTTTCTCGTTGCCAGATTTTATTTGTCAGAAGTGAAGACTGAAAGTTCTTCTTGAGCTTTGTGATTGGACTCTTTGAAATCGAGAGGAAGAGCGGCAAATTCTGGGAGTTAACCATGTGATAGTAAAACCATGTGATAGTAACGATTGTTAGAAGACACCTTCGCAATTACTGCGGCCCTTCTGTTGCTATCCGAGAAGTATTCGTCTTGGCAGGTGTGGTTTTTTGAGACTTTTACGTTTTCTTTATGTGTGGCCAAGGTGTTTTTACACCGAGTTGAGGCGTCTCCAAGTAATTTGAAGTCACAAAAGGAATGTTTTATGGCACTTACTTCGGTTGATCTTCTCCAGATCTTTGCAGTGTTGGGAATCGTTACAGTAATGACCCCTTTGCTTGGTTCTTATATGTTTAAAGTTTTTGCTGGGCAAAAGAATTGGCTCATCCGTTTGTTCCGGCCTGTCGAGCGAATAACTTATGCTTGTTCTGGTGTTCAAGAAAATCACGAAATGGATTGGAAAGAGTATACCAAATCTCTTTTGATCTTTAACCTGATTGGCTTTGTATTTCTAATGGCGTTGCAGATGCTTCAAGCGGGCTTGCCTTTGAACCCTGAAAAGTTCGGGAATGTGTCCTGGCATCTGGCGTTTAATACCGCTGTGAGCTTTGTGACGAATACCAACTGGCAAGCTTACTCGGGTGAGAACACCATGAGTTACCTGACTCAAATGTTGGGTTTGGGGGTTCAGAACTTTGTCAGTGCGGCTACAGGCTTTGCGGTTATGTTGGCCTTTGCTCGAGGGTTCTCTAGAAAACAAACCACAGCTCTTGGAAATTTTTGGGTCGATCTTACGCGCAGTACGGTGCATGTGTTGCTGCCTTTTTCAATTGTCCTTGCTGTTGTGTTGGTAGGCCAAGGAGTTGTTCAGAATTTTTCCTCTTATAGCCATGCGAAAACTGTTGAGGGTGTTGAGCAAGTTATTCCACAAGGTCCAGCGGCTTCGCAGATTGCGATTAAGCAACTGGGATCAAATGGCGGTGGGTTCTTTGGTGTGAACAGTGCTCATCCATTTGAGAATCCGACTCCTCTTGCGAATTTTTTAGAGATGGTGAGTTTGATCCTTCTAGCAGCTGGTTGCACTTATTTGTTTGGATTGATGGTGGGGTCTCGTCGGCAAGGGATGGTTCTGTTTGGAACTATGATGGCCTTGATGGTGGTGATGCTATCGCTGTCACTGTGGTCAGAGTACAGTCTCGGAACTATGGAAGGTAAGGAAACCCGTTTGGGGGTTGTTAATACCGTGATTTGGTCGGTCTTTACAACTTCGGCTTCCAACGGTTCTGTGAATGGGATGATCTCTAGCATGTCACCTATTTCGGGCGGGATTGCGATGCTCAATATGATGTTGGGCGAAGTGATCTTTGGCGGTGTTGGTGCAGGTATGTACGGAATGTTGTTGTTCGTGATTCTGACAGTCTTCTTGTGCGGACTGATGGTTGGTCGAACTCCTGAATATTTAGGTAAAAAAATTGAAGCTCGTGAAATCACCTGGGTGATTATCGGGATCTTGGCTCCTTGTGCGGCGATTCTGATTGGGAGTGCCCTCTCAGTTGCCTTGCCCGCAGGTCTGGCCGGCTTAGGGCATCAAGGTCCGCATGGCTTGTCTGAGATCCTGTATGCCTTCACTTCCGGTGCGGGAAATAACGGGAGTGCCTTCGGAAGTCTGACTGTGAATACTCCATACTATAATGTGATGATCGGTTTGGCGATGTTGATCGGACGATTCTTTATCATTATTCCAGTCATGGTCGTTGCCGGAAGTTTCGTGCAGAAAAAAATCTCTCCGCCGTCAGTGGGAACTTTCCAAACGGATTCTGTTTTGTTTGCTGGTCTTCTGGCGGCAGTGATTATCATTGTGGGAGCCCTGACATTCTTCCCAGCGCTTTCATTGGGGCCAATTCTAGAGCATCTAATGCTTGTTGTGAAATAAGGTGAGTTATGAAGACTTCGTTTTTAGATAAAAAACTTTTAAGTGATGCGGTGAAAGCTAGTTTTGTTAAATTGAATCCCAAGGTTCAATGGGGCAATCCCGTTATGTTTGTGACCTGGCTGGGTGCGCTTGTTGTTACACTGATTACCATTAATTTGATTGCAACAGGTGCGAGCTTTTCTTTCGAACTGCAGATCGCTCTTTGGTTATGGTTCACTGTTTTGTTTGCCAACTTCTCTGAGGCTTTGGCAGAGGGACGTGGCAAGGCTCAGGCGGAAAGCTTGAGAAAAACCCGCTCCAGCAGCATGGCCAGACTTCTTAAGAATTCGGTAGAGACTAGCATCAATGCCTTGGATCTTAGAAAAGGTGATGCGGTTGTCTGCGAAACGGGAGATGTTATACCTGGTGACGGAGAGGTGGTCGATGGTATCGCGACCGTGGATGAGTCCGCTATCACGGGAGAATCTGCGCCTGTAATTCGTGAAAGCGGAGGTGATCGTAGTGCAGTCACCGGGGGAACCCGGGTGATCAGCGATAAGATTATCGTGCGCATTACCGCAGATCCTGGTCATAGTTTCTTGGATCGTATGATTTCCTTGGTTGAGGGATCAAAACGCCAAAAAACTCCGAATGAAATTGCTTTGGGAATTTTATTAATCGCCTTAACTGTAGTGTTCTTGTTGGGGGTGGTGACTTTAAAATATTTCGCTGAGTTTTCTGCAAAGGCAGCGAATCAGGACCTCTCGCAAATCGTCACAGTTCCGGTGTTGATTGCTTTGTTAGTTTGTTTGATTCCGACAACCATTGGTGGATTGCTGAGTGCGATTGGTATCAGTGGTATGGACCGTCTGGTGCGCAAGAATGTCATAGCAAAAAGCGGACGCGCGGTTGAAGCGGCCGGGGATATCGACGTTTTGATGTTGGATAAGACGGGGACTATTACTTTGGGAAATCGTATGGCCAGTGCATTTTATCCGGCTCCGAATGTGACGGAGCAGGCCTTGGCGGAAGCTTCTCAGTTAGCTTCATTAAGCGATGAAACACCAGAGGGGCGTTCTATTGTTATTTTGGCAAAGCAAAAGTTTGCTATGCGAGCCGAGAGACTAGAGCCGCACTTGGCGGAGTTTGTTCATTTTACGGCGCAAACTCGTATGAGCGGTGTGAATATTAAGGAAAAGGATGGAGTGCGCGTCCTACGAAAAGGTGCTGGCGATTCCATCGAAAAATACATCATTGGCTTGGGAGGTGTGTATCCTCAGCAAGTTCGTGAGTCGGTAGAAAATGTGGCGCGCAAAGGAGGAACTCCTTTGGTCGTGACTGATGGTGCGCAGGTTTTGGGCGTAATTTACCTTAAAGACATTGTTAAGGGCGGTATCAAAGAACGTTTTGCCGAGCTGAGGAAAATGGGAATTCGTACGGTCATGGTCACCGGTGATAACCCATTGACGGCTGCAGCGATTGCCGCTGAGGCCGGTGTTGATGATTATATTGCTCAAGCAACTCCTGAAATGAAGCTTGCCCGCATTCGTGAGGAACAAGGGAGAGGTCAGTTGGTGGCTATGACGGGCGATGGAACCAACGATGCTCCGGCGCTGGCGCAAGCTGATGTTGGTGTTGCGATGAATACCGGGACTCAAGCGGCTCGCGAAGCCGGCAATATGGTTGATCTTGATTCTAATCCCACCAAGTTGATTGAAATTGTAGAGACGGGGAAACAGCTTCTAATGACTCGAGGAGCTCTGACAACCTTTAGCGTTTCTAACGACGTTGCAAAATATTTTGCGATTATTCCTGCGATGTTTGCGACTCTTTATGCCACTCAAGGCAGTACTGGTCCGTTGGGGAAACTCAATATTATGGGACTTCATTCGCCTCAAAGTGCCGTGCTCAGCGCAGTGATCTTTAATGCATTGATAATTATTTTGTTGGTGCCGTTGGCTCTTCGTGGAGTTGAGTATAAGCCCTTGGGAGCGAATGCGATTTTAAAACGTAATATCTTAAACTTCGGCGTGGGCGGTCTGATTGCTCCGTTTATTGGCATTAAGCTGATTGACGTTATTATTGTGGCGATTGGAGTTGCGTAATGAAGAATCTATTTATTGGAATTAGAATTTTTGTAGTTTTGAGTGTTTTGACGGGAGTTGCTTATCCGTTGCTGATCACAGGAATCGGGCAGGGTTTGTTTTCTCGCCAAGCTGGAGGATCTTTGATTTACCAAGACAATATCCTGGTTGGATCGGATTTGCTGGCACAGAAGTTTCAAAAGAAAAGTTACTTTTGGCCGCGCCCCTCAGCAGCTGATTATAACGGATCCAGTTCCGCAGCGAGCAATCAATCTGTGGGTAATGAGGCATTGTTGAAAGCTGTTGCCGAGCGCAAGACTCAGGGGTTAACCAGAGATCTTCTCTATGCGAGCGGGAGTGGTTTGGATCCGCATATTAGCCCTGCCGCGGCAAATGATCAGGTCGAGCGAATTGTTGGGGAGCGCAAGCTAAATTTGGAGCAAAGAGACTTGGTTCTTAAACTTGTTCGCGATTATACTGAAGCTCGTCAGTGGGGGTTCTTAGGTGAGCCTCGGGTGAACGTTTTGAAATTGAACCTAGCGTTGGACACCACTTTGGGTAAAGTATTATGAATGAAGACTACCGACCGGATCCCGATAGATTGTTAGAAGGAATTCAGAAACACGAAGATGCTCTTGCGAAAGGGCATCTTCGTGTTTTTTTTGGCATGTGTCCGGGGGTTGGTAAGACGTTTGCGATGCTAAAGGCTGCCCAAGAGCAGCTTCTTCAAGGAAGCGATCTTATCGTGGGAGTTGTTGAAACCCATGGACGTCGCGAGACGGAAGAGTTGCTTTTGGGGATGGAAGTTGTTCCGCGCAAAGAGACTTTATACCGGGGCGCTCTTGTCCAAGAAATGGATATTGATGCCATTCTGGCGCGCAAGCCGGGAATTGTCTTGGTCGATGAACTCGCGCATACGAATGCGCCGGAATCAAGGCATCCCAAGCGCTATCAAGATGTCATTGAACTTCTTGATGCAGGTATCAACGTTTATACCACTATCAACGTTCAACATATTGAAAGTCGCGCCGATTTGGTTCAGCAAATCACGGGTGTGCGGGTCTTGGAGCGTGTTCCCGATTCTTTGATTGACCGAGCTCAGCAGATTGAGTTGATTGATATCTCTGCGCAAAATCTCATCAAACGTTTAAAAGAAGGTAAAGTCTATCAGGGGGATCGTGCGGCGCGCGCGGAAGAAAATTTCTTTAAAGAAACCCATTTGTTGGCTTTGCGAGAACTCTCTTTGCGCTATACGGCTGAACGAGTTGATCAGGATCTGCAAGACAGCATGATTGTGCAAAGGGTTGAGGGGCCTTGGAACACCCAAGAGCGTCTATTGGTGGCAGTCAGTCACAGTCCTTATTCTGCACGGTTAATTCGTGCGACTCGCAGGAAAGCTTATAATCTTGAATCACCTTGGATCGCTCTTTATGTCGATTCAGGAATTCAATTGGAGCGCGATGATCAGGCCATGCTTGCCAAGAACTTAAACCTTGCGCGGGAGTTGGGTGGCGAAGTTGTTTCGGTAAAAGATGCGAATGTGGCAGAGGCTCTTCAACGCTTTGCCCATGAGCGCAATGTCACTCAGATTATCATGGGACGTCCTGAAAGAAACTGGTGGAGCTTTTTATGGAATCGCGGGTCTTTGTTGGACCAATTGGTTCAGAAGACCAGCGCCGTCGATATTCACGTCATTCGTCAAGATCAGGAAGCTGAGAAAAAAACTGAGAGTAGCAAGCGTCGCTGGCAATTTCCAGGAGTTTATGCGCCCGGTGCAATTTATTGGAATACGTTTTGGTTTATTGCGGGTGTCTCCTTTGTCAGCCAACTTCTGGTTTCTTATATTGGTTATCGGTCCGTAGGATTCATTTACCTGCTGTGCATTTTGGTGATGGGATTTATTGCGACATTGGGGCCTGTACTCTTTGCCGCGTGTTTGAGTTCCTTGGTTTGGAATTTTCTTTTTATTCCGCCTCTTTTTACCTTTGCAATTTCAGCGCCTGAAGATGTGATGATGGTGCTGGCTTATTTCTTTGTTGCCCTCATGGGGGGTATGCTGACTTCAAAAATTCGCAGTCGCGACCGAGATCTTGTTAAAAGGGATGAGTACAATCGTGCGTTGTATGAGCTGGTCAAAGAGATGGCGGCCTCATTGACTGTCACGGAAGCTTGCTTCAGTGCTGAGCAAAATTTGGAAGCAATGCTGAATGGGAAGATTAAAGTTATTTTAACCGATTCAGAAGGTAAACTGGTTCGGAAGACTTACAATTCGGCCAAGCTTGATGAGAAGGATTTAGCCCTTGCTTTATGGTCTTTCGAGAATAAGAAGAAGGCCGGTTGGAAGACAGATACTTTGGCAGAGTCCCGTTGTTTGAGTTTGCCGCTCAAAGGGAAAGAGAACCTTGTCGGTATTTTGCTATTCTATCCCCGCAAGAGTGAAGTTCTTACTTTGGATCAAGAGAATCTTTTGGAGACAATTGTTGTGCAGCTAGCGATGGTTGTTGAGCGTCTGGGACTGCAAGAAAAGTTACAGAGTATTAAAATTTTTGAAGCATCAGAACGTTTGCATCAGGCCTTATTGAATTCTGTCTCACATGAGTTGCGAACACCGTTGACCGCTATTATTGGCTCAGCCTCGGCATTGCAAGACGAACAGGTCAGTGCACAGGCCTCTGTGCGTAAGCAACTGGTGCAGGCTTTAATGGAATCCTCGCATCGGCTGGATCAGGTCGTGGAGAATCTCTTGGATATGTCGCGGTTGAATTCAGGTGTTTTGACTCCAAAGAAAGAATGGATTGATTTGGTTGATGTGATTGAGGGAGTTGCACGTAAGGCTCAGCATGCAGTGACCGCTCATCATCTAAAGATTGTGACAAAGATCGATGAGTGTTTGATTCAAGTTGATGAGCGACTGATGGAGCACGTTTTATTGAATCTTATAACCAATGCAGCTCGATATTCTGCACCCGGAACTAATATTTTAGTGCAACTGGAGCGCGAGGGGCGAAGAGTCATCGTGCGCGTCGTGGATGAGGGACCTGGAATTCCTGTTGGAAATATAGGCAAGATTTTTGAAGCTTTTTATCGTGTCCCAGGAAGCCCGGCTGGTGGCGTGGGCTTGGGATTGGCTATTGTAAAAGCATTTGTTGAAGCTCATAAAGGGCGGGTTTATGCTGGTAATCGTACTGATAGATCAGGTGCTGAATTTGTCGTAGAGCTTCCCTATGAGGAGCCTCCGCGGCAACTGTTGGAGGGGCGATAATATATGAAAGACAGTCTTCGTCGGGTCTTGGTTGTAGACGATGAATCCTCCATCCGTAAGCTTTTGCGCGTGAGTCTTGAGGCCAATGGGTATCATGTGGATGAGGCGGTGTCGGGGGCTGAAGGTTTGCAAATGGCAGCCACCTTGCGACCGGAAATTATTCTGCTCGATCTCGGATTGCCTGATAAATCAGGTCTGGATGTTCTGCATGAGATTCGTGAGTGGTCGCAGATTCCGATTATTGTGCTGACCGTTTTGGATTCTGAAAACGACAAAGTCACTGCGCTGGATGGTGGAGCAGACGACTATGTCACTAAGCCTTTCAGTGTGCCTGAGCTTTTAGTGCGCATGAGAGTGGCGATGAGGCATGCGAGTGGTTTGCAGCAGGATAAAAAGGATCTTAGCAGTGGACCACTTTCCGTTGATTTACCAGGGCATACCGTATTAGTTGACGGGGAAATGATAAAGCTGACAGCCACTGAGTTTGGTATTTTGAAAGTGTTAATTAAGCACAAAGGTAAAGTGGTGACTCATAGAATGATCTTGAACGAGGTCTGGGGTCCGAATGCGGTAGAACACACTCATTATCTGCGAGTGTACGTTGGAGCATTGAGGAAAAAGTTGAAAACTCGTGAGGATATTCCTGAATTGATTGTGACCGAAGCCGGGGTCGGATATCGCTTGTTAGATTTGGATTAAATGTCATCAGGGAGTGTGAAACTTGTCTCTTGTAAAATAGCCGTATTTCATACGGCTATTTTTTTTGCTGTTTTACTATTTCTCCAGCGGGCCTTTCGGAGATTCTAATTCTTCAAAATGGAAGCTTTAAGGTGTGCTACGCCATCATCGGCTGACTTACCAAGCCAGATAGAGAAGACCTTCTCGACAAATCCTGCATTGCCTTTGATAGAAGAAGTATTTCCTGATGTTGTCTCGTAGATGACTTCTTCGGAGCCATCTTTAAGTTTTGCACCTAAAATTGTTAATGTCTTTCCCTCTTTGGCTTCTCCACCTTGGGCGACGCTGTCCAGGAATTGTTTTACATTGCTATCATCAAGATTGATGTTGTTTGCTTTCAAGGCTTCTTTGAACGATTTTTGAACATTGTCTGCGTCCACATTTCTTAAGAAGTGCAGTTGAATAGCGATGACTTTTTGATCTTTCAGTGAACCCAATGCCTCGGTTTCTGATTTTTTGAATTTCTCTGGAGAAGAAGCAAAAAGTTCGCCTACATAAACTTTAACATTTACGAAGACTACTTTCTTTGCGCGCAGGCCGGCTCCGATGTGGGACAATTTAATGGATTCGCCTTCCACACTTGCTGTGCTGCCTGAGGATAGGGCGACTCCTTCTAGTTTGCCTTTACTTCCATCGTTAGTCAGAAGGGCCGCGGAGGCGTGTAGGCTCAAAAGAAGGCTGAAGAGGGAGACTAGAAAGTGTTTCATATGGAACCTTTTCCTTTGTTGGCTGTTCGTGGATGCAGAGTTGTCTTTATTAGGATTTGGGGCGAGCCTGGAAATGTCAATGATGAAAAGAATGGTTGGCAGGTTCGAGGTCGCGCAGTAAACTTTTTTAAGACTACATGAGTGAAAAGCAATCGGCCCCCTTATTTCGACAAAAATTGGAATTCTTGCTGTTGACTCAGCGGAATGATGTTTTGACTCGCGCCAAGGACGTCATTTCTCAATATTATCTGACCTTCAAGCATTTTCAAAATCTGGAGTCCTACCACGGTTCTTTGCGTGAGATTCACTTGGCGCAGATTGTCTTGGTCGCGCAGGAAGAGGGCGAGGCAGTCTCTAGCTTTTCAAATCGTGTGGAATACTTGCTTGAAAAGTTCCCTCGCTCTTCTTTGGTGACTGTTTTACGAGAGCCTTCATTGAAAGAAGAGATGGCGGTGACCCAGAGGGATCGAGTGATACCTTTGTCTGCGGCGGAATTTTTCACAACGTTGAAGTTTTCCTATATTTGTTTGTTAAAAACACGGTCGCAGTATTTTGAAATTTCACCCTCTGATTTATTTCCGATGTCGACCTTGCCTTTCACGGTCTCTGTTCGACTTCAACTTAATCAAAGATTTCTAGGCGTGGCATTTCGGGGTATGACTCTTTCTGAAAGCAAGTATCAACGTCTTTTAGCTGTCCCTAATATTTATTTTCAGGCCAAAGACGGTCCGGCATATTATAGTTATATCAATACTTACTTTGATGATTCCGGGGCCGCATTGAAGAAAAAGGCACGAGCGGCATTTTTAAGTGTGTGTTGTTTGTTTCTTGAGATGAATGATTATTTGCTGTTTGATCTCAAGTCGAGTTCTGAAGAACGGATTCAAAATTGCTATGAAAGACTTGTTCATCAAATCGAGGCTTTGTTGCCTTTGCTTCAAAATGACGAGAGTCTTTGGGATATCTTTAGGGAAAGTGCCAAGAACGATCTCTTTGCCGCAGTAAGGTCGCCTTGGGTTGGTGTTTATGCTGCAATGATATGCCTTAAGAGCGGGCAGGGTGATCCTTTAGTTGCCTTTTTGTCGGCGCTCTTTGCTGATGTGGGATTGTTCGATATTCAGGAAGAGATAGCTGTAAAATATCTTCGCGAAGGCGCTCGTGAGTTGAATGATGCTGAGATGCGAGAAGTCGCCAAGAATCCTATACTCTCTTTGAATCGTTGTTTGATAAAAAAGTTTCCTTTGAGTGAGTCTATTAAGGCCGTTGTTGTTACCATTCATGAACGTGCAGATGAGAAAGGCTATCCCAATCAAGTCCCGGCGGACAAGATCCCGCTTGAAAGCCATGTTATTCGCTTTGCGGGGCTGATCGATTTGGGAGTGAGGACCACTATGGCTGAAACTGGAGTGGGCTTTCGGTTTTTGAAAGAGAAAATCTGGGAGAAAGAGCAAACCCAACCAGGCAATTTCAGCCTGGAGTTCCTCAATGCTATCGCCGATAGCCTTATTTAGTTCCTATTATTCGCCTTTGACACTCATAGTAACAGAGAGAATCCTTTTGCTCCTTTTTGCTCCATTGCATTTAATAAGGAATTGCAAAAATGAAATAAGGAGATCGGTTAGATGCTTAAGAAGTCAGCATTAGTTTTGGCAGTATTGGCTTGTACATCCGTTGTTCAAGCTAAAGAGCTTACCAATCGTTTGGGTGTAGGTGTTAAAAGTCATGAAACTTTGGATCTTCCAGAGTTGGCAGTCGTGTACAATCCGACGAGAGATATTGCGGTGACAGGTGGTTTGGGTATCGACACTAAAAAAGATGCCTCCAAGTTTGCGGCTAATGCAGGGGTTCGTCGTATTGTTTTTAAAGAAGACAATATGAATTTCTACATGGGCGGAACCTTTGGTTTTGTAAATTACGAAGTTTCTGGTGCGACTTCGACGACTAAAGAATCAGGTATTGAACTTGATGCGGTCTTTGGTGGCGAGTTCTTCTTGCCTGGTTTGGATTCGTTGGGATTCACTTTTGAAGGTGGTGCCGGTGTGATCTCTACCAGCAATGTTCGTTTTAGAACAATCGCGGACAGTCCACTTCGTGCTGGTATTATTTTCTACTTCTAGTTTTAAAAGGAAATTTATAAATGAAAAAAGTTATTCATACAGACAATGCTCCTAAAGCCGTAGGCCCTTATTCTCAAGCTGTGAAGATGGGTGATTTTCTTTTCTGTTCTGGTCAAATTTCTATTGATCCGAAAACAAACGAAGTTTTCACCGGTGATATCAAGATTCAAACAGAAATGGTTATGAAAAATGTCGAGGCAGTTTTGGCTGCTGCGGATATGAATTTTTCAAACGTTATCAAGACAACCATCTTTATCACGAACATGGCAGACTTTGCCACGGTGAATGAAGTTTATGCGAAGTCATTCACGGCGGCTCCACCAGCACGTTCAACAGTAGCAGTTGCGGGATTGCCAAAAGGTGTGAATGTGGAGATCGAAGTCGTTGCTCATCGCTAAGAAGCTTCTTCGTTCGCGCACTTTTTGGCTTTTGTTCGCAGTTGGTTTAGTGGTGCTTTATCGCTTTATCAATGAATATCAAAGAGTCCAAAATGAACCGATGATTTCCTGGACAAAATCACAGTCCGCTGATTGCGCTGTGGTTTTGACCGGAGGTGCGGGAAGGGTGCGCGAAGGTTTTGATTTATTGGTAAATCAAAATGTTAAGAAGTTGGTGATTTCTGGTGTGTATGCAAATGCACGCCTGCGAGAAATTATGCCCCCGTGGCCCTATTATGGAAATCTCAATGAAAATGATGTTGTTTTGGATCGCAGATCAGAGACAACCTATGGAAACGCTCAGCAGAGTTTGCCCATTGTCGAAGCCCTCAAGTGCCGCGATATTCTGCTCGTGACTTCCCGAATTCATATGTACCGCTCCTATCGAACTTTTCGAGCCTCTTTCCCCGAGAACATTTATATTCAAAAACATCCCGTTGTAGGTGTGCGCTACGAGCCTTCTGTCTTGGAAATCAGCTTCGAAGCATTGAAGTCCTTATTTTATTCCCTTTGGGCCTACTAAAACCAGACCTTGGCTCAGCCAACAAAAGGACTTGATGGACCGATAAGTTCCCTAGGAAAAAGGGAAGAGGTTCATGGATTCTTTGCTTACGCAAATTGATTCCTTAGGTAGATTCGTCACCAAAAACGTGGAGTACACATTGCGTGTCCTCTTGATGGTCTACCTTTCTCTCCGTGCGACGATTTTAGATCGCACTCAGGGCCTGCGCCAGATATTCGGTGTTATTTCCGCACAGATTTATTTTACGGGATGGCAGGCATTGCCTCTGGTTTCGGTGCTGGCACTGGGGACGGGTGGCGTTCTGATTCTTCAATCGCTATCGAATTTAACAATGCTGGGTGGAACCCAGATGATTGGGAACTTCCTGCTTGTGATGGTCTTGCGCGAAGCAGGTCCACTTTTGGTGGCTCTTGTCGTTATCGCTCGATCCGGAACTGCCGTGGCATCAGAGCTCGGTACTATGCGGGCCAATCGAGAGATTGAAGCTTTGGAGAGCATGGGGATTAATCCCTTGAGCTTTATTGTTTTCCCTCGTGTGCTGGGGGGAGTGATCAGTGTTCTTTGCTTGGCATTTTATTTCAATTTCATGGCGCTTATTGGTGGATTTGCGATCACCAGACTTTTTCAAGATATGCCCTTTGCCTTCTATTCAGATTCATTAATGCGTGCCTTTACGAAGGATGATGTTTTCATCTTTCTTCTAAAGAACAGCTTCAGTGGAATGATCATCTTTGTGGTTTCTTGCTATCAGGGGCTTTCTGTGAAGAAGAGTCCGCATGAGGTTCCTCAGTTCACAACTCAGGCCGTGGTGAACAGTATTATCTTTGTAGTGATGTTTAATCTAATTGTGACAGCTTTGTTTTATCTCAATCAACTTCGGAATCTGGGGGTGGTCTAATGAAAATTGAAAGTCTAAAATTTGAGGGTGTTTCGTTCTCCCATGATGGACAAGACCCCGTGATTCAAAATGTAGAATTCGACTTTCCAATGAATGAAATTATTTGGGTAAAGGCTGAAGAGGGCGCAGGCAAAAGCTCATTGCTGCAAGTTTTGGGTGGATTGCAAATTCCCCAATCAGGACAGTATTTGATCAATGGCGAGAATGTTGTGGATATGTCGTTTGAAGAATTTTTGCCTTATCGTTTGGCCATTGGATATTCATTCGATTACGGTGGTTTGATCAATAATAGAACCTTGTATGATAATTTGATGTTGCCATTGCTCTATCATAAAGTTGTTTCGCAACAAGAAGCGAAAGAGCGTGTTGATGAAATGGTAAGCATTTTTGATATTGGTAAATTTATCAATGAGCGTCCCGCGCATGTTCCAGGTCGAATCAGAAAACTGACTTGTTTGATGAGATCTGTGGTTATGCGTCCCCAGGTTTTGTTGATGGATGATCCAAGTGTCGGTCTGGGGCAGGATAGCGTTTATACTTTTGTAGACTACCTTCATAAGCTGAGAAAAGAAGGTTCGTTGAATCACGTCTTCATTAGTTCTTATGATGAAAAATTCATGAATCTTATGAGCTATCAAATCATCCATCTGGATGAGGGGCAGTTGTACTTCCAAGCTGTAGACCCAGAGAAGCGAGTTGTTCACTTATGAGGCTTGCATGAGAAAAGTTAAATTCAATAAATACGAACGAGTTGCAGGCTTATTTGTCATGTGTGCCATCTTTGGGGTGGCGATAACGGCAGTCAGTGTGGCAATTAAGCAGGGCTGGTTTGAAACGAAGGTCTACTACTCCACGGTTTTTGAAAATGCCGACGGGATTCACCAGGGCACTGCAGTGCAAATGGCGGGTCTGCGTGCCGGAGCTGTTGATAGTGTCGATCTTGAGGCGAACAACAAGATCCGTGTCAGTTTTTATGTCTTGGGTAAGTTCCAGGATCGTATTCGTGAAGACAGCGGTATTCAGTTGATTCGTCCGTTCATCATCGGTGAACGGGTGATTGATGTGAGTGTGGGAAGTGAAGAGAGTCCCGTATTGGCGGCCAATAGTTTTGTGAAGTCCACGGAAACGACTGATTTCATGACACTAATGAGCGGCAAAAACCTGAATGCTTATCTGGGGAAACTGGGCGGCATTTTGGAAAATATGCAGATTCTAGTTGAAGCCTTTGCCGATAAGAAGCGTGCTGAAAGTATCGTTAGAATTTTCGACCGTATGGATCCTTTGGTGAAGAACCTGAATACAATGTCCATTGAGGTCATTAAGCTGTCCAAACAGGCAACCCATGATGATGGCGTTCAGAAGTTGGTTGGCAATCTTGCGGTCACAACAAATGAGATTAATAAGATTTTGCCTGAGTTGAATGAGGAAAATCCTCATTTGGCAAAAGACTTGGCTTCAATGACGGAAAATTTGGCTGTGATGACAAAGGCCTTGGGGCCTGCTGTAAAAGCGGTTGAGCCGGAGTTGCCAGGGGCCAGTGTGCGCCTTGTAGAAGCTTTGAATGAAACTGTTGTTGTGCTGAAAGCTATGCAGAAGAGCTTTTTCATGAAAAGCAATGTTCGCGAAGTTCAGGACGAGGAATCTTTGCGCCGCGTTCCTGCAAGTCACAAATAACTTCTTGAAACTAAAGATTGTAATACTATGATAAAGAGATGCTAGTTGGGCATCTCTTTCGTCATTTTATCTTCTCCAAGCGTGCTGGTGCTCTAGTTAAGCGCATCGCTTGGTTGTCTATGGGTGCCATTTCAATCAGCGTCACGGCGTTTTTGGTTGTTCTGTTTGTGATGAACGGAATGAATGCAAGTATCAAGTCGCGCATTGTGGGTTTAGAGCCTCATTTGTATGTGCAGATCCCTGGGGCTACAACGGCTCAGTCCTTGGAGAATCATCCAAGCTTTCAAAGACTGAAGGAAGATGAGGGCAATAAAGCCTATGTCTTCGAAACTCAAGACGTGATCATTCGCAGTCAGGATGGGCAATTCCGTGGAGGCATTGCTCGTGGTGTTTCCAAGGCCAGCCTAGAGCACTTTATTGAACAGCTACAGCTTTTGGATAAAAAGCCGTCCACCGCAAAGGGTGAATCACCAGCCTACTTTTGGGATCCTCAGGATATTCCGGATGAAGGCGAAGTTATTTTAGGGGTGGATCTAGCCCAGTCTCTGGGTGTGTTTGAAGGAGATTTTATAACAATAGTTTCTCCGTCGGGACTGCTGTTGCCTCCAGGGGAAACGCCGAAGTTTGAGAGAGTCAGAATCAAAAGAATTGTTACGACGAGTCTTGCTGACGTGGATACTCAGTATTTGTTCTATCAAAGAGGCAAGGCTTTAAAGTCACTTGATAGTCAGGGTCTTAAAAAAATTGGCATTGAGGCCTGGTTAGCGAAAGAATCCAAGCTGGATGAAATGAAAGAAAGCTTGCTGAAGTTCTCGGATGTTCAAGTGGAAACCTGGGAAGATCGTAATGGTGCTTTGCTGTATGCTTTGAAATTAGAGAAGCTGACGATTGGATTCTTCTTGGGGCTTGCAGGAATGATCGCAGCGAGCTCAATTCTGACGGTCTTAGCACTGTTACTTTCGCAAAAAAGAAGAGACATCGCCATTTTGAGAACTATTGGTTATTCAAGTAAGCAAACTGTTCGCACGTTTACGCAAATGGGTTGTATGCTTTCCGGGGTGGGTGTGTTAACGGGGACCATTTTGGGAACTGGCATCAGTCTTTATATTCAAAAAAATCCAATTAATTTTTTGCCTCAGCAAATTTACTATGATGCTTCGATTCCGGCCCTGGTGGATTGGCGTCTTGTGTTTGGTGTGATTGTGGTGAGTGCTTTGATTGCTTGGTTGGGGTCTTATATTCCGTCGAGAACTGCGGCGGAGGTTCAGCCTTCTGAGGCTTTGCGGATTAAGTAGTGTTTTGCTACTCCGTTGTCGTTGTTGTGTCCGGTTTATTTTTTTGTGTTATGGCTCCAACGGCAGTTCTGAGAGAGTACTCTCAGAACTCCTGGGTATTTTTTTATACGCTTACTTGGTAGTCGCGGAGTGCGTCTGTCAGTGAGGTTTTTAGGTCTGTACTTGGTTTTCTTTTGCCGATGATCAGTGCGCAGGGAACGCCGAATTCGCCGGCTGGGAATTTCTTCATTTGAGTGCCTGGGATGACCACGGAGTTCGCTGGGACACGGCCTTTGTATTCAACAGCTTTATTTTCTGAAACGTCGATGATTTTTGTGCTCGCAGTAATAGTAACGCCTGCGCCAAGTACGGCACCTTCTTCGATCACAGCGCCTTCAACAACGATACAGCGACTGCCGATAAAGACATTGTCTTCAACAATGACTGGTGACGCTTGGATTGGTTCGAGAACTCCACCGATGCCAACGCCTCCTGACAAGTGGACGTTCTTGCCAATTTGGGCGCAAGAACCCACTGTGGCCCAGGTGTCAACCATTGTGCCACTTCCTACGTAGGCTCCGATATTAACGTAAGAAGGCATTAGGATGGCGCCTTTTTCGATGAAGCAACCTTTACGTGCGACTGCTGGTGGAACCACGCGAACACCTTCTTCTTCGCTCCATTTTTTCAACGGGATCTTATCGAAGAATGACAGGTCGCCGGCTTCCATGACAGTCATTTGTTGAATGCGGAAATAAAGAAGGATGGCTTTTTTGATCCATTCATTGGTCACCCAGCCTTCGGCTGTTTTTTGAGCAACGCGCAGTTTGCCGGCATCCAAAGCTTCGATGGTTTCGAAGACATGTTTTAAATCATTGGTAGTTAGTTGTGCGATTGTTTTTCCGGCTTGGACATCAGCGAATAGTTGATTGACTTCGTTTTGCATAGATTCTCCTGACTCACTCTGAATCTGTCAGAGTAGGTTTAAAAAAACACTCCGACTTTGTCGGAGTAGGGGATTAATTGTTGTAAACTTTAAGAGCTTCCATGATGGCGGGAACATGGATGCGAATGATTTCTTCCGCGGATTGGCCTCGTTGAATTTCATAAGTTAATGTCGGACAGTTTCTCTCTAAGCCCGCATAAGTCCCCAAGCAGCCTGGCGTTGGATATCCGATGTCATCATCAATCTTGTATCCAGTGAGCTCCGCCAAGACATTTGCAAATTTGTAGCAGTCGCCATTCACATTCAGAATGGGGTGCCAAGAATGCAGGGAGAGAACTAATTGGGGTTTCTTATTTTCCAAGTAGGTCATTAAACCTTTATTCTCAGGCTCACTGCCTGCAGCAGGCCCCGGATGATAGCGAGGTGTTTTAACTTCCGGTGACCAATCCTTGGTAGGCAAATTGCGGTTGAGATCGACGCCATTGCCATTGCCACGCGTTTTGTAAATCACACCTTCGAAGTTAAACTGAGGAACCAAAGTGAGGTTCATCTTGTAGTCAAAGGAAGTCATGAAGTGCTTCAACAGCTCTTGAGCGGCAATCACACCTTCGATTTCATCACCGTGAACTCCACCTAGAATGAGGATTTCTGGTCCTCCGTTGGTAAACTCATAGGCAGTGACGGGGAGTCCTTTGGAAGTGTAGGTAAAGATCGAAGTTTTCATGACAAAGGTTCCTTCTTCGGTGATGATAGTGGTCTGCACTCCGGCTTTGACGGGTTGGTATACACTCCGGTTTCGCCGGGCTGGCTTACACTCCGGCTTCACCGGAGTAGAGTTTACGAGGATTTTGTGGAATACATCAATAATGAACTGCATTTGGGCCCTAAGAAAAAGAATTTAAAAAGTCTGACGGCGAACTATATGCGGCCTATTTATGTCTACGACCTTGATTTTATCCGCATGAGATTTGCTGCGATGTCGCAGGCGTTAAAAAATGTGCGTATTTTCTATGCAATGAAAGCGAACCCAAATCCAGAAGTTCTGCGTTGTTTGAAAGAAGCCGGATCCGGTGCCGATGTCGTGTCATTGGGGGAGATTAAAAGAGCCTTGGAAAATGGCTTTTCCCCAGCGGATATCGTCTATAGTGGCGTCGGTAAAACGCGCCATGAAATCACCGAGGCGCTGAAGCTTGATATTTACCAAATCAATGTGGAAAGCCTTCCGGAGTTAGAACGGATTGGTCAGATTGCCAAAGAGATGGGAAAAAAGGCAGCCATTGCTTTGCGCTTAAATCCCGACATCGATATTAAAACGCACCCTTATATTGCCACTGGTCTTCGTGATAATAAATTTGGCATGGAGCTTTCTTTGGTTCCAGAGCTGATTCGTTGTCTGAAGTCTTATGCTGGCTCCTTGGAGCTTGTGGGGGTGAGTCTTCATCTGGGATCGCAAATGCTTGAGTTTGAAGGTTATAAAGAAGCTCTGGAGCGCCTTAAGAAGGTTTTCATTGCTTTGCAAAAAGAGTTTTCTTCCTTACAGCGATTTGATTTCGGCGGCGGGCTGGGGATCTATTATGATCGCTTGGACTTGGCGAAAGAAGAAGCGATTCTTAAAGAGTATGCAGAGATTACCTTAAGTTCACTGCAAGAGCTAAATTGTGATCTACAGTCTGAGCCAGGCCGTTGGTTGTTGGGGCATGCTGGAGTTCTGTTAACTCAAGTCCAATATGTTAAGAAAACCAGTGAGAAGACTTTCGTAATTGTGGATGCGGGTATGAATCATTTGATCCGTCCATCCCTTTATGAGGCCGAACATTTGATTCTGCCTTTAGATAAAAAATCTGAAGAGGGAGTTTTTGATATTGTGGGTCCTATCTGTGAATCTTCTGATTTCTTTGCTAAAGACCGCAAGATTGCGAAAGTTAAAGAAGGTGATTTTCTGGCAGTGATGGATGCAGGGGCTTATGGTTACTCAATGGCGAGCTCATACAACCTGCAGGAGCTACCATTGGAAATTTGCATCTAAAATTTGTGTCTAAATATTTACGACCCGGAAGTCATCAGCCTTTACGGGTTTTAAAATGCGATGAGCCAGTTCGGTAAAATGTGCTGAGGCGTCTGTGGTTGTCACATCGACTTGGCGAGGTGTTGGATTCATTCGGCGCAGAAGTCTTCCCGCCATAAAATCTTCTTCTAACCAGTCCGCGATGGCTTCGCCAGAGTCAACCAGTTGAATGCTGGATCCAGTGACGCGTGCGATAGAGTTTTTCAAAATTGGATAGTGTGTGCATCCTAAAATCAAAGTGTCGATTTGATTTTGCATAAGGCTGCTTAAGTATCTAAAGACGATCAGGTTCGTGACGGGATCAGAATCCCATCCTTCTTCTGCAAGTGGAACAAACAAGGGACAAGCTTGATCGAAAACTTGAGCGTGGGGATTGAGACTATGAATTTGCTTTGTGTAGGCTTGGCTGTTGATCGTGGCTCTGGTGCCAAGGACGCCGATTCTTAATCCTTCAGAAACTTCCAAAGCTCTTTGTGAGCCAGGGCCTATGACGTTGTAAACAGGGAGTCCGGCGAACTCCCGCTCTGGCACCTGAGTCGAAGCCGAGTTGCAAGCAATGACGATGGCCTTCACGTTTTGGCTCTGAAGAAATTCAATATTTTGTTCAGAGTATCTACGAATCGTGTGAGGTGATTTCGATCCATAAGGCAGGCGTGCCGTATCCCCCAGGTAAAGAAAATTTTCCTGAGGGAACTGCAAGGCGAGCTCTTTCAAAACGGTGAGGCCGCCTATGCCTGAATCGAAAACTCCGATGGGTCTGCTGTCTTCGACAGCGGGCTGGGAATCTTCTTTGTTGTGGGATCGAGAATCTTTGTCAGCCATTTAATTAACTCTTTACTCCGTGTGCGCGAGATTCAGAGATACCATTGGCAGACATTTCCATAAAGAGGGCTTTCTCTTTAATTTCAGCAATGCTTGTTGCATTGATATAACTCATACCGCTGCGGATGCCGCCAGTGACTTCAAAAATCACGTCTTTAACGTGGCCTTTCACGTTCACTTGAGTTGATTCTCCCTCTGGAGCCATGCCTTCTGGAACGCCGCCGCGCCAAGAATCTTGGGCAGAGCGTGAGGCCATTCCACGGTAATGCTTTTTGCCGTTTTTAATTTCTCCCGGAGTTTCAATGGTTCCAGAAAGCATGCTGCCTAACATAACTGTACTGGCGCCTGCGGCAAAAGCTTTCACCATGTCTCCAGAGTTGCGAATGCCGCCATCGGCAATCACAGGAACGCCATAGCTAGCAGCGACTTCTGCGCACAGAGCAATAGCTGTTAACTGAGGAACTCCACATCCGGTGATGATTCGAGTCGTACACATAGAGCCAGGTCCGATGCCAACCTTGATCGCATCCGCTCCGGATTCAATCAAATCGCGAGCCGCATCTGGAGTTGCCATGTTGCCTGCGATCAACTCCACTTGGGGATAGTGATCTTTAAGCCATTTCATTGTTTCCATCATCTGCACAGAGTGACCGTGAGCGATGTCAATTGTGATGATGTTAACTCCCGCATCAACCAGGGCCTTTGAGCGTGACTTGAATTCTTCACCAACGCCGACACTGGCAGAGATATTTTTAACACCATTCTCTTTAAGGCGACGAGCCTGTGCCGCTTGATCTTCGATAGAAAGGAAGCGATGAAGGATGCCAAGACCACCCAGTTGGTTCATAGCAAATGCCATGTCATATTCGGTGACCATATCCATATTAGCGCTGACAATCGGTGTTTCGATGGAAACATTGCGAGTCAGTTTGGAGGTAAGTTGTGGGTCGCGACGTGAGCGAACGTCAGAGCGTGCCGGGATGATCAGTACGTCATCAAATGTCAGACCTTTTCCGCGGTTCTTAATTTCTGTCCAATTAAACATGAGAGTCATGTTTGCTTACCTCGCTTTGAAAAACATTAAACAAGAGCTGTGTTGAAATTAAAATCAAATAAGTATCGAGCAGACTTAGGAATAGACTCGCCAAAGGAGTCTTCCAAAGCAGGCGATAAGAATCGAAAAAGCTGGTTAAAATCAGCGGCAGAAAGAGATGAAAGCAGAATAAAATACCTAAAATCTTAAACCAATGTTTACGGAAGACATAACTTGAAGCCTGAAGGGCATCGATCTTTCCCGCTTCATATGATTCAGATGAAGTCACAACGAATGGAACTAGACTCAGCTCAAGATACTTCCATATCCCAGGTATAATGAAGAGCAAAGACCAGAGCAAAGTTTTGCCCCAGGCGCGCAATGACTCAATGAAGACCTGGTTTAAGAACTTTCCAAAGAAGGCCATCAGGCTTTCCCAGGGTTTTGTGTTTACCATGGCATAAAGCGCGGTCGTCGCCAGAAGCACTGGGAAAATCACACTGCTTACGATGGATAGAAAACCAAAGAAATAGACTTGGCCATTGGCACCCATGGGATTTTGCAGAGCTGTTTCGACTTGCATGTTAAGATACTGATCGATGTTGTTCGACACAACCACGAGGGCAAATAAAGGAAGAGCTGCTTTTTTAAAAACCTTCAGGTTTTCTGCAAAAAAATTCACTACATAAATAGACCCCAGAAGGCAAAGGTGAGTCAAGAAGACACTTGCCAACAAACAGATGTCTGAGTTCATGTTCTGCAGTCATAATTCAAGACTATGGCGTGGAAAATAATGGTTACCGGAGCAACAGGCATTGTGGGACGAGAAATCGTTCGAAGACTTCATCAAAGAGAGGTGGAGTTTGTTGCCGCCTGTCGTCAGGAAGGGGCATTCCCTGAGGATATTAAAAATATCTCTCTAGATTATGCGAATCCTGCGACTCTTGATCAGGCATTTCGAAACGTGGATGTCCTTTTCTTATTGATTCCTTTTGCTGATTCGATGCGCGAATGGGCTGAAAATGCCGTAGGCGCGGCGCGCCGAGCGGGGGTGAAGCTTATTGTCAGGACTTCCGCTCTAGGGGCTGACCCTGGGTCTCCGTATCTTTGGTTGCGCACTGAAGGTGAAATCAATCGTATGTTGAGCGAAAGTGGCGTTCCATCCGTTTTGATCAAGACCAATAGTTTTATGCAAAACTTTGATCGTCTTTATGGTGAGGCTCTTCGCCAAGGGGCCCTTTATCTTCCCGAAGGGGAAGGGCGCACATCCTTTGTCGATGTAGGAGATCTGGCCAATGTGGTTACGGAGATCCTCGTGAATCCTTTCAATCATTTGGGCCGAGAATACTCCATCACGGGTGGGCGAGCGCTGTCCAATGCCGAGGCCTTGTCGATTCTTTCAACTCGATGTGCCCGAAGAATTTCATATGTGCCAGTAACCGAAGAAATCACCAGAAAAGCTTTGAAAAAAATTGGCGCGTCTTCATGGTGGATTGAATTTGTTTTGAGTCGTCATCGATCTGTTCGTGACGGCGAAGGCGAAGAAGTTACAAACACCTTCCAAGAACTGACCGGATTGGAACCCAGAACCTTTGAGGACTACAGTGAAGAACTGGCGGAATCCTTGTTGGTTCGACCCGGTGGAGTGGATTTGCATTAAAGCATTCTTTGGGCGCAAATCTATTTCGTAAGATTGTTTTCCTGCATTCGAATCTATATTGCGTGCCCCGTCAGTTTTTTTCTCCCTAGTATTAGTGTGATCACCAAAATTACATTGAGGGGGCTCTATGAATTGGCTGTTTACTCAATTGAAGGCTCACCCTGAGCTGGCATTCTTTCTGACTATTGGGGTGGGTTATCTCATCGGTAAAATAAAAATCGGATATTTTCAATTAGGCTCGGTGACGGGAACCTTGTTGACGGGGGTTTTGGTTGGACAGTTGGGAATTGCGATTGGTGCCGATACCAAAGCGATTTTCTTTTTGATGTTCTTGTTTGCGGTTGGATACAAGGTAGGACCTCAATTCATCCAAGGTTTAAAGAAAGATGGTTTGCCCCAGGTTTTCTTTGCAATCTTCGTCTGTGTGGGCGGTTTGGCTGTTGCTTATATCGCAGCGAAAGTGATGGGCTATGATTTAGGTTACGCAACCGGCTTGTTGGCCGGAGCCTTGACTCAATCCGCGGTCATTGGGGTGGGGCAGGACACCATAAACAGTCTGCCCGATCTGTCGGCAGAGCTAAAGACTCAATATAACAACTCGATTCCAATAGCCTATGCGGTCACCTATATCATGGGGACGGTGGTGTTTGCCTGGTTCTTCTCAAGCTTTGGACCAAAAATCCTGGGTATTGATTTAGCAAAGGAATGCAAAGACTACGAAGCAAAGCTCGGTGCAAAAATGGATGATCCTGGAGTGATGCCGGCCATGCAGATGAATGCTCTGCGGACCTATAAAATTACCAATGGCAAATTTGCGAATCGAAAAGTGGCAGAGTTGGAGTCTTCTTTTGCACCTACGGCGGCCTTTGTCACTCGGATGCGCCATGAGGGAAAGGTGATTGATCCCAATGGCAATGTGGTGATTGTTCCTGGTGATATCGTGGTCGTGGGTTCTAAAAGCAAAGATCTTGTCGAGCATGAAAAGGAAATTGGTGAAGAGGTTTACGATCCTGAGTTGATGGATTTTAAGATTGAATTCTTAGATGTGGTTATGACCAATAAGGAATTCTTAGGTAAAACTCTCGGAGATATTGTTCAGGAAAAAGGCCATGACTTCCGCCGCAACGTTATGGTTCGAAAAATCACGCGTATTGGGCACGAACTGCCAATTCAGGCGAACTTAACAATCCAGGCGGGGGATGTATTAACTCTTGTGGGAAAATTGGAAGATGTTGAGCGTGTTGCCAAAACTGTCGGGACGCCGGATCGACGCACCGATATGTCGGATATGGTTTTTGTGGGGTTGGGTATTCTTCTCGGGGGACTTGTTGGGCTATTGTCCTTCAAGGTCAGCAATATTCCTTTGAGTCTTAGTACCAGTGGTGGTGCTTTGATTTCAGGACTTCTACTTTCCTATTGGCGTGCAACTCGTCCAACCTTTGGGGCTATTCCTGCGGCTGGATTATGGATTATGGATTCCATGGGCTTGTGTGCATTCGTAGCCATTGTCGGATTGATTTCAGGACCTGGCTTTATCGCTGGAATCAAGGCTGTCGGAATAAGTCTTTTGTTTGTGGGTATTGCCGTGACGTTCTTTACCTGTGCTATTGCCGTTCTTGGCGGGCGTTATTTGTTTAAATTTCATCCAGCCATCTTGTTTGGAGCTTGTGCCGGATCCATGACAACCACAGCTGCATTAGGTGCCATTCAAGAGAACGCAAAAAGTAAAGTTCCAGTTCTTGGATACACGATCACGTACGCAGTCGCCAATACCATAAAAACCATTTGGGGTGCCGTCATTGTCTTCTTGTTAGTTTAATTAGTTTAATAAACTTAAAAATAGGAGTTCGAAATGTCTGTTAAAAGTACGACGCTAAAAACACCACGCGCTATGCAAAAGAAATTAAGTAAACTCAGTCCTTTCGAGTTGAAAGATAATTTGATTTCATTGGCTGCGGATAGCGCCAAGGCCAGCACGCAGATTATGTTGAATGCAGGCCGGGGAAATCCCAATTGGATTGCAACGACTCCGCGGGAGGCCTTCTTTGCCCTGGGGCAGTTTGCGGTGACAGAGTCTCGACGCGTTTGGAGCGAACCAGGCTTGGGCGGGATGCCGCAGAAAGTTGGAATAGCCTCAAGGCTGAATGCCTATCTGGACAAAAACTCCAAAGTGCCTGGAGGGGATTTTCTTCGTGATGCGGTAAAATATGGCGTGAGCCATTTTAAGTTCAATGCAGATGCCTTTGTCTATGAATTGGTGGATGGTATCATTGGGGATCAGTACCCAACTCCAGACAGAATTTTGAAACACAATGAGCGCATTGTGCAAGCTTATCTCGATCAAGAGATGTGTGGTCATAAGCCACCTAAGGGACAATTTGATATCTTTGCTGTCGAAGGTGGAACGGCCGCAATGTGCTATATCTTTGATTCTTTGATGCAGAATAAAATTCTAAAAAAAGGTGATGGCATTGCCTTGGCGACACCGACCTTTACGCCTTATATCGAAATTCCCGAGTTGGAAAGATATAGCTTCAAGGTTTCGCATATTGATGCCAACGAGATGGACAAAGAAAGTGGTCGTCATACTTGGCAGTACACGGAAAAAGAAGTGAATAAGCTGCTCGATCCGAAGATCAAGGCCTTCTTCCTGGTGAACCCAAGCAATCCGCCTTCGGTGGCGGTTTCTCCGAAAATTATGAAAAAGATAGTCCAGATCGTGAAAACAAAACGGCCGGATCTGGTCATTATCACTGATGACGTCTATGGGACCTTTGTTCCTGGTTTTAGATCTCTGATGGCGGATCTTCCACAAAATACTATTGGGGTTTATTCTTATTCTAAATATTTCGGCTGTACGGGATGGCGTTTGGGCGTCGTTGCGATTCACGAGAAGAATATCTTTGACCAGCATCTGGTAAAACTTCCAAGCAAAGATAAGAAAGCTTTGAATGAACGATATGGCTCGTTAACTTTGGAACCGGAGAAAATCAAGTTTATCGATCGCATGGTGGCTGACAGCCGTCAGGTGGCCTTAAATCACACGGCCGGTCTGTCTTTGCCTCAGCAAGTTCAAATGACTTTGTTCTCGCTTTCGGCTTTAATGGATAAAGATGATAAATATAAAAAGTTAACTCAGAATATCGTCCAACGACGCTATAAGGCCCTGTGGGATGGTTTGGGTATTTCAATGCCAGCAGATCCATTGCGCGCAGGTTATTACTGTGAAATTGATGTGATGGTCTGGGCTGAGAAAATTCATGGACCAGAGTTTGCGAAATTCTTAAAGACGAATTATGAGCCTGTTGATTTGCTCTTCCGTTTGGCAGAGCAGACTTCAATCGTACTGATGGATGGTGGAGGCTTCGCCGGTCCAAAATGGTCCGTGCGCGTGTCTTTGGCCAACTTGGATGATACGGCCTATGCGAAGATCGGTAAGCAAATGGCTGAGGCCGCCGAGGGCTATGTCGAAGCTTGGCAGCGTTCAAAAGGAAAGAGTCATTAAGAATTATTTATTGAAGGTTGTTTAATCGCCCTAGTGACCATGTCAGTAGACTTGAAAGCTGTGCATCCAGATTGATGCGCGGCTTTTGAGCTACGCGGATCTCTAAACGTTCATAGTGTTCCGCTTCGGGGTCTGAGAACTTGCACAGTTCCACGCTCGATTTCATAGTGGTTAGGGGCTCGGGAGCGCAATTTAGATTTGTGACTCCATGAATCTGAATCTCTTTCTTGAGGCGAGCGAGAGTGCCTTGAGTGCTTGCAATGATTCGTTGCAAAGTTTCCCTTTTAAATTCCAGAGATTTTTGACGAGCTTCACGCAAACGCTTGAGGCTGCTTTTATCCGTAAGCAATGCCTCGAGGCTGGGAGCGGTCTCAACCAAAAATTGAATATCCAGGGCATGAGTCTCTGCTTCATCTAATCGCAGGAACTGAGAATAGACCTCTGGTGAGCTTTTATTTGATAAGAAAGTAAAACTGGCAAGAGACGGGAACCCTTTAAGAATGGCATTGTGTTCTTGGGCGTGGCGAATCTCGTGGGTCAGGGTGTCGCCCAACCCGCCTACGCGATAAGATAAAGCCGTAGTACTGAAAACCAGAGAATAGGTACTGGGCTCAAAGAAGCCCTGAATCGGTCCACTCCATAGTTGCAGAAAGGGATCGTAGATCAATTTAAGATCGCCAAGGGACTCATCTTGCAGGATTCCTTGAATGAACTCACCATTGAGCTCTGAGGCGTTTTCAACTGAAGTCAGGGTGTATAAGTTGTATGAGATTTTCTCGACATAACTTCCCTGAAACTCCATTTGTTCCCGTTTTACGGTCTGAATTGAAAATTTCACGCCGATGGAGTTGAAATAAGCTTCGCTGGCTTCGTGCATTCTCACGATCCACGGTTGCAGATCCTTGGCCGGAATGAGCCGGCCGCCATAACGAAGAACAAAGTCATAGAAATCTGCGCTGAGAGTGTTCAGGGGTTTCACCAGTTCCAGGGCATTGGGACCTGCTGCGGTGCTTTGTGATTCAGGTGGGGTGTTGGGGCGTTTGAAGTTCTTCGCTGATGCTCCCTGAGGGAGCCCTGCGAAGAGGATGAAAAGGAATGCCAAAAGCCCGTATCTAATACTGAAAGAAGATGCCATGGGCATGGTCTACCGGTAGGGGCAGGGCCAGCGCAAGGTCATTCTAAAAACCGAACCGAGACCTCTGAAAAGAGGTAAAAAAGTTCACAGTTTTCTCTATTTTCCTTCTCCCTGAAGGTTAAATATAAATCTCTCTGAGTAAAGATCCACGATGAGTTGTGCCTGGTGGGGTCCTGTTTGCTCCGGAGCGAAGGTGATGCCCACTTTGCATTTTTGCTTTGCCGGAAGAATTTCAGGGCAGTCGGAATCCAAGATGAAGCCGTTGCCTTGCAAAGAGATGCTTTGGATTTGCAAATCAAGTTCCTTTGCGCGCAGATTCCAATGCAAACTCGTGGATGTTCCCACCGGAACCACGCCAAAGTTTTGAGTGAGGTTTATGTCCTTTTGGGCTTCAACGGGATTCTGTTGAGCGAAAGTGGCGGTGCTAAAGGTGATTATGAATAATGCTGCCCAAAGAATGTTTCTCATGGACTTAGTATTGCCAGGAGAATTCCACAGGGCAACAGTTCTTTCCTGTTTCAGCCTTTAGGTTTTAAAAATTTTTTGATATGTGCGGTAAGCTGTTTTTAAATTGGCTTCGATATCTTTAGAGATCACTTTTTTCTTGCCGAAATGATTTTCCAAAACTTCAAGGTCATGAACTCTTCCAAGGCTTTTTTGCAGAAGACGAAGTTGAACGCTTTTGGCGCCGAGCAGCTCCATACGATAAATTGTTTTTTTCGCATCGATACGAATTTGATGTTGTTTTTCTTTCTTCTTTGGAAGCCTCTTAGGCCATTTTTTAAGAGCTTTCTTGAGCGTGGATCTAAGTTCCTTGTAATTGATGGAAGGGAGGGGCTCAGCACCGTTTATGAGTTTTCGGAGGTCTCTATTCAAAACGGGGAGGAATTCTCGTTCAATGGAATCTTGAAGTTTGCGTGCTTTTCTGGATCGTTTTCCTGGCAATTTGGAGTCGCTCAGGTTGTAGTATGCGGCATCCTTGATGAGAACATCGATTTCCCTGAGTGCGCCCAATTCTTTGCCAAAAAGAGCTGCTTTTTTCTGAACACCAGAAGGGAGATCTATATTGGTTTCTTGCTTAATGATCCAAAAAATGGATCGAATTCTTCGATTTAGAATTCGCAGTTGGTGAATATTTTGGGGGGTGGGATGACGAACGGACTCCTTGCATTTTTGAGTAAATTCTTTAAAACGCTGTCTGCAAGTAGTCGCAAATTTTTCCATCTATAGGTCGTAGCGCGAATTGGGTCTGTTGAGTATTTCAAAGCGGAGGGGTTGTTTCAAATCAAGCTCCGCGCAGAGGGTTTTGAATTGCCATCCAGCAATAGTAATGAAGCAGAGGAAAAATAAAGGGCACCTGTAAAATGCCTGGTCAGCTCTTTTTTCTTATATTCGAATCTAATAACTTTTAGCTCTGGCATAGGCGTCGCATATTGTTCGTGGTTTGAATAAGAATAAGGTGAATTGCTATGGTTCAACGAGCGTTAAACATGTTATTGAATGGTGTTTTGGTGACTGGATTGGTCTGGTCTTTTCCTCAATCTGCCCAGGCGGCGAATGAAATTTCTCCAGTTTTGGTTGGAAACAATAGCCTGTACTCAAAGACAATTGAGTATTCTAATCTCGAGAGCAGTTTGGTGAAACTAGGTCTTATTAGCTCAATTATTATCTTTGCAAGTGAAAATGAAATGCTCTCCTTTGTGCAACGAAATGACGGTCGCGTGGCTGATCAAGCTGCGGATGTTGGGGAGTTCTTTGGCTCTCGAAAAATGGTTCCCGTCTTGGGGATGGCCTATGTTCTTGGTGTGGTTGTCGATCAGAGTGGGGTTTCCCGTGTTGCAAAGATCGCGTTTAAGGCCGGTCTGATTAATTTTTTAATTAACGATTCACTGAAGTTAACCTTCCGCCGTGCTCTTCCAAGCGAAACAAATGATCCATTTAAGGTATCAGAGTATGATGAAGCTCCGCGAATGGGGATGCCTTCCGGCCATGCCTCCTTTGCGTTTGCTTTAGCAACAGCCATCGCTGAGACTTCCCGCGAAGAACAGTCCTCAAATATTATTCCAGTTCTTGCTTATGGTGCAGCCACGTTGACGGCCTGGTCTCGGGTCTATCAGAATCAGCATTGGGTTTCGGACGTTTTAATCGGAGCGATCGTTGGTCATTTTTCAGCAAAGCTGGCAATGGATGAAGAGAAACAACAAGAAGGCCGAGTTCAGGTTAATATCTATCCTTATTTTGGAAGAAATGCCGCGGGCTTGGTTTTATCAGTGACCGAGCGATCCCCGCAGCAACGGACTTGCCAACCTGAAGAAGAGGGGACCCCGGCCTGCTTTAGGAAAGCCTTCGCTAAGCACCTCCCGCAAAATTGAAGAATATTTTTTTGCTTGGGAAGGGTGCCCTTTGCTCAAGCAATATTGATCTGATGTTGGTGAGCTATCTGGCGTCTTAAAAACTACGGATGACACCGAGTTGCTGGCTGTGTATCTTTTGAGGTATGACGAGTCGGTCCTTAAAAACATTTGCGCCGCTATTTCTATATCTACTTTGGGCAGTTCTTCGTTTTTCGTTGATGCTGAAAATTCGTCGAATAGTTTTTCAAGGATTCGAACTTGGCGCCGCAGAGCGAATTTTATTTAGTCATTTATTAATCGTTTTAGAAGCTGCTATTTTAGTCCTGCCTTATCTGTTCCTGAAGAAACTAAATTGGATTGATGGATTTCATGTGCTAGGAAATACGCGCCAGTCAGTAAGGCGTGGCACCCTATATGGACTCTTGTTATTTGTTACAGTTGTTCCTGTCGCTCTTTATTTCGGAATGAGATTCTCGTTTCAGTTTTCACTTCCAGGTGTTGTGGGAAATTTGTTTTCAAATGGTGCGGAAGAAGTTATCTATCGCGGAATACTTTTTTCAGCTGCGCTTTCACTATTTAGAAAACCATGGTTGGCTGTTGCGGCGTCAGCGTTCGCATTTGGATTTGGGCACTGGGATTTTCCTTATCTATTTCAAGCATACATTGTGGCAGTGGGTTTTGTTTTAGGATGGTTATATCTACGAACCAAGAGCCTACTTGCGCCATATATTGCTCACATGATCGCTGATATTCTCGCGGATTCATTCTTTCATTAAGTTGAGGCGGGATGCGATGCAACACCGGCGCCGCAAGTAACGAATTTTGGTTGATTTGCTGAAGGATGAGACTTCGGAGAAGCGAAGAAAGAAAGCCTTACCGTACTAAACCCCACTGCTCAAAAAGCAGTGGGGTTGTTTTTTATTCTTGAATCAACTCGGTGATTTTACAGGAAGTTGAAATCTCGTGGTACTGCTCTGGTGAAGGAGCTTCAAAATGAAAAAATGGATGGCTTTCATTTTTGAGATGGGGATGCGTCAGATTGAGTTCATAGTGTGGTGTGTAGGGGCCATTAACAGTGCTGTTCAATTTAAAGTTGGCAGTTTCGGAACTGCGGTTTTCAAGTGATTTCGGAAGGGAGTAGCAGTCTATTTGGAACAGCTCAGAGTTCTTGAATGCTTCGGGACCCGCGATGTTGCAGCTCGCAAACTGTAAGGTCTTTGCCGTAATGTTGAATTCGGTTTCAGGGACAGGCTCGCAATCGTATTGGTATGAGCCACGCATGCAGGAAACTTCAGATCCTGCAGCATTAAGGTTCAGCTCATAGGCAGAAGCTCCTCTGGTAATTGTTCCAGTAAGGATGGCATCAAATCTTCCTTCCTCCGAATAATGCGATGTCTCGCACTGGAACTGAGCCTTTTCAAATTTGGCCATCGCGAGCTGAGGACTTACTAGCAGTGCGGTCATTAAAGAAACAATTACTTTATTCATAGAGTTCTCCTTTGGTTTGGTTGGTTTGAAAAGTCATATTAGGTTCGCATTTGTAATTTACCTGGACTGGTTTTAGAGATGAGCAAGACAGCTCCCCCAAATCGCCATTCCTCTTTTTGATATTTATAATTTCACTGGCAACGGCCACATACAGCGGCGTTAAGCTGGCTTCAATCTTTTGAACAATATCGAGTGGCTTGTTCGTTCGCACTAATCCCATACCGTATCCATAGCGGCACATTTCATTTTTATAGGTTTCATAGATCCATGGGGCGTCGGAAGTTTGGAGTTTTGAGTTTGCTCTTTTCCAGATTTTCCACAAAGCGGCTAAAAGACTGGTGCGATCTTCGCCAACAGAACAGTGTACATAAGTTGCTTTCTCGGCTGCATAATTCTGTTCTAAGATGAGTAGTGCTGTTTTGATCATTTCGCAGGCTGGTTCAAAGTTATTCTGTGGATTCCAAGACATCGGGATATGACTGAGGTCGGTAGATTGCCAGCCCAGGGCTTCTAATTTCGCTTTTTCAATTTCCACTTCGTTGTTTCGTGAAAGCTTGAAAATAAGAATATGCTGAATGCCTATGTTTTGAAGAGATTGAAAGTCAGAAGATCGCTGGGGTTCGCCTCCGCGATAAAAAAGAGGCTTGAGGGATGTTTCGGAATATTGAAAGACATGTGAATTCGGAATTGTAAAAAGCTCGTGGATGGTCGAAGCGGAATTTTTATTGAAGGGGCCATCAAGAGCAAAAACATAATTACTGGACAACAAGGTGTACACTATCAGCAAGCATCGAACAGTTCGCCTGAATCGCATAAAGACTCCGTGTGAGAAATCGTTTTTTGCGTATTTATTCAGAGGAGCAGGGCCCGTCAAGAGCCTGAACGGAACTCTAACGAAACAAACAGAATCCCCACAAAGACTTGCTGCGACACCTTGTAATCTCGCCTGAGTAGATGAACCGCTTTTGCCGATTCACCAGGCTTTGATTGAAATCGAGTTAGTTCCTAGCTATCGTTACGCGCGTCTATTCGCGATCTTTTTATCGGATGACATTTCCTATGTGCGAGGGAGCAGGGACCAATCCCGAAGAGGATTGGTCTGCCTGAGATTGATGCCGTTGCGTGTTTTGTGGGATTGCGTTCCCTTTATTCCAATACAACAGTGCTTCCGTTTAGTAAGGGCTTCCCTTGTAAACAAGGTCTTTAATGCTGAATTGTTTGCGTACTTTCCACATCAAAAGACCTTTTGTTTCGGCTTTAAAAGAAATCTCGCTGATGTCGCCGTGCTGATCGATGATTTGAACAGCGACTCTGGCTCCTTGCTCGTTCAAGCAGCGTGCTTGAGTCACACCATTCGCACTTTTAACATCTGAGGCAATTCCTGAATCTTCATTACAGTATCCACCCACCAAAAGGGTTGTGTCGTTGATTTCTAACGTCGCCAGATAGGCTCCGTTCTCAACAACTTCAAGGGACTGTATGCTTTGATCTTTCGAAGTGCGAACGTTGACGCTGTAGTTGCCGGCTTCATACAGGCCCGGTTTAAGCAGCGTTCTGGCTTGTGCGACATTGCCGATAAGAAGTGCGGTCATTGCGCCTAAAAAAATAGCTTTGTTGAGTTTCATAGAAATTCCTTTCAGTTAAGTTTTTATTTTGAAGGCCAACTGCCTTTCGTAACGCAATGTATCAATTTGAAACGAAGCTTTCAATAGAAATTTAATAAATGTAAAAAAACGATATTAAATGCATAAAATTACTATACTTATTTAAAGTGTAAATAATACAATTAATGCATGGAGCATAAGTCGAGACTGGAAAGTATCATTTCCCTTTACCGGGAAGGGGCGGTCAACTCAAAGGGAGATCGTCGGGTGTTGCAGATTATTGAAGTGGCGGTTGAGCTGATCGCTAGAGATGGTTACGCAGCCCTTGATTTCGCGGATCTTGCTAAGAAATGCAAGATAACGCGGCCTCTGATTCATCACTACTTCGCTAAGAAAGAACAGCTATTTTCCTCCTTGGTTCAGTATGTGGGGATTGAACATCAAAAATATATTATCGCGGCTTTGTCTAAAAATGAAAAGTCAGGTCGAAGTCTTTTGCGGGCATACCTTCGCAGCAATATGACTTGGCCTAAAGAGCGCAGGTCTCACTCCCGGGTATGGATGCACTATCTGGCGCTCAGTGCATCACAGAATGAGGCGCGACGTGAGAACACTCTTTCAGTGGATCATGGGGCTCAGCGTATCTGGGAAATTTTGCAGATAGGGGCAAGGAACAATGAGTGGGCTTCTGAAAAATTGCTGGAAAAGGCTCGGACCCTGCAGATAGTTCTGTCCGGAGCTGTTATCAGTCTAATTACTGAAGAACGTACGGATGAAGAAGCGCAATTCCTGCTGCAAATCGTTTTAGGCCAGGCCGAACTGATATTGGGTACAAAAATTGAATAGTTTAAAAGTATATGAAGAGATTGTGTTTCATACTGGGATTATTCATAGGGGCGCAAGCATTAGCGGCGCCCATTTGCTCTGAAGTCTTCGAAGGACGCAGAGAAGAGTCTGCATTTGGCGCCTTAGCGCCATTTTATGTAGCTGCTATCAAAACTATAGACACATCTTTACAAACCACTTCATTTTACAGAGAAACCCCAGACGGCTTATTGTATCGCACCGACATTCAAAGAGTTTACCATGGTGAGCCAGGCCGACCCACAAAGTTTCTGGAGTTAGCTGAGGAAAACATTCAATTCGTGTTGGCGAATTATATGCAACGTCGCGATTGGAAGCCTGAGTATCTGGAGAGTATTCGTAACGATGCTTTGGCCTATGCCTCAAGAGCGACCTACTTCGTTAGTCGACGCTTGCAGCATGAAGAAGACACTGGGAAAATTGTCGGAACGCTGAAGGTGATTGCTGGTTCCAAAAACTCATTGCTACCTTTTGAAAAGGAACATGGAATTCGGGTTCCGACAAATAATGGAAAAAAATTTGAGCCGGGCAATTTCGTCGTTCTTAAGGAAGACAGTCAGTGGGCCTTTAGCGAAGTCATGCTCCGGTTTATTAACTTTGCAAAAAACCTTCAGTTAGAGCCGGGATATGAGCCTGGAAAAATGGTTTTTTTCACCGATGCAGATCAGGCGTCGTCGATGATGTATCGACAGTTGGGTTTTAAAAGTGTGCCAGGATTTGAGGCTCCTCTTGTGAAGGACGGAAAAGAATACCATTTGATCGGCGCCTCTGCCGAAGATGTTTTAGGGTTTGTTGATGTATTTCAAAAGAAAAGAAAAGAGTGGGCCGGCGACCATGCCAGTGGATTCTCACGACTGGCCGAGATGTTAAGTCGTCATGATATCAGTCAGCCTGATATACAAGGGAAAAGCTTCGGAGATGTGACGTCCTTTGATAAAAAAGGCAATGTCGATGCACTGACACCCTTAACTGTACACTTTTCGAAGATTCGGGAGACAGAGCGGGGCGTTGGGCATCGCTTGAGTATTGATCGCCAAGGTCTTGTGGGTCTTCAGGTAAACTATCTGATTCCTGAGGGACAAGTTGTTCAAGAGGGCTGGTCTTATTCGCCTCGCAGCAATATAGAAATGTCTTATTTTAAGGGCATATTTTTTATTCGAGAAAAAATAGGCTCAGCAGAAGAATTTTTCTGGATTAAGACAAACCCATCCTTCTCCAGTATTCAGGGTATTACCTATCGTAGATACAAGATGGGAGAGTTGTCTCGCGAATTGACGTCCTCATCGTCTCTTGTTCCTGCAGGAGTTCCAGGAGCTAACTAAATACGCATTATGGTCTTGTGAGTTTGCCAAAGTAATTATCGAATGGTGCGCGAGTCGCCGGAGTAGACGAACCGCTTTTGCCCAGTCCCCAAGCTTTGATTGAAATAGAGATCGATGAGGTCGTTGAGCCCAAGGCCCTTTTGCCCTCAGACCTGCTGCGACTCGTTAGTTTGTATGGATCTTATCTAAAGGCTGCGGCAGCAATCGGGGCTTCTGAAGCATTTGTACGCCAAAACTGTTTTAAACGGAGCTCCTCCTGATTTTAGTAAAAATCAGGAGGTCTTTTGGGATCAGCAAGCCAATGCGAACCTATTCGTTTTAAGTATTAGAGGCATTGGATTTAGAGTCGAGCATGCCTTCGGTACGACTATTGCTCAAGGAAATAGTATGTTGAAAAGAAACCTTCAATCTCAGAAATACATCGCTGGGGTGTCAATAGTATTGGCACTTATATGCCCATCTTGGGCCTATGCTAATAATGAGATTTCTGCAAACGACATACTCTCAAAAGAATTTCTCAGCGAGACAGACACGCGTACTGTTGGAGAAAGCCTTGCAAACTATATTTCTAATGCAAATGATAGAGGAAGTACATCTGGCGAGGTTGAGTATGATTTCCTCAAAAAATCAGAACTCATGATTATTTTCAGATCTGAACAACTTGAGCCTATTCTTCAGAAAGGTTTTCTTAATATCCATGATACCCAAGTTTCCAGTTTAGGTTATCCATTATTTCTTGAAGAACTTCCAAAACAGAGAGCCAAACATGAAGATGCTCTGCTTGGATTGAAGATTGAACGAAGTTATAAGTTAAAACCTGGAAATCCCATTAATAAAATCAGGCCTAAGTATGCATTACTTCAGCTTACAGATTCCGTAGAACTTGGAAAATGGCAAACTTCGGGTTCGATGTATGGGGATATGATAGCAGTGCTAAAACCAGAGACGAAACGTCGGGCAACTTGGACTTATGCCGATACTCTCGCCAATAAAAAGCTGCGACCAAGTTCATTTAATCGAAAATCTATTCAACCGCAAACATCTGGTAGCAATCAGTGCTACTTGGAAGCCCAAATTTGGGGAGAATTGGATATTAAAGATGTTTCTCATTTTCTAGTGGATACCGCCACTATTAATAACCAAACGCTCGAGCTTCTAAAGTCGACAGGACTTCCAATCTATCAACAAACTCGTGTGGTAGAGTACAATAGAACGATGTTTAAAAAAGACCGTTTATTACACCCTGGTGACGCGACTAAAATTGCATCGTTGCAAAACCAACTCAGAGAATCTTGGAAGGGTTTGAAAAATAGATTGAATCTACGATGCGAAAAGGTTTTCAACTAGCTGAACAAACCACTTGTGAACTTGCCAAAGTAATTATTGAAACCCGCTGACTTCATAAAAAAAATCAGCGGGTTTTTTATTCCCTGAGTGCTTAAACGAAATCTTTCAAAAAATTTGAATCCTTTTTTTACACGATAAATTCCTAATTCGCCGCGATAGAATGAAAAATATTTGAGCCAAAAGTTCCATGGATCGCGGATTTTAGGCGACACGGCGTCCGCGCATTTCATCAGTACATTTTAGAGAGTTCCAAACACTGCGGAAAATAAACGGAAAGATTCCGCAGTTATTTAATTCGATCTGAAGAAGAAAAAGCCCCTATAAGCATTCAAAATATTTGAAGAACTCGGAGTCCTGTCCATTCCATTTTCCCTCGCAAGCGTTCGTGACCACTCCCCCTCTACGAGAGGAAGTGGTCACGAAACGGGAAAATGGAATGGACAGGATAAGAAAAATTAATAGGAAAATATAAATGAAATAGAGTAAGAGAGAGGGGGACAAGATGAGAGGAGGAAAAAGCAAAAAACAATAATCAAAAAAATGGAGGTGTGTATATGGATAAGGAAATTAGTAATTGATGCGAGTTGTAGGATTACAAAGCTACGACATCGAAGTAACTGAGGTGAAATTAAAACGAACTGACTACGAAAACCAAGTTGTGCAACTGGTAAAAGCCTTGCTCGAAATTGACCGTGCTATGAAACAGCAGCAGGATCAAGCGAGTGATCAAAGCACAGCTTCAGAAATGAAGGAGGCTAGATAATGAAAAGAATCGGAATCTACATCCGTGTGTCTACGGAAGAACAAGCCAGAATCCAAGATGGCTCACTTGTCTCGCAAAAAAACTCGCTTAATAGAATACATTGAATTTCAAAACAAAAGAGAAGCCAACTGGGGAACCTTGGTTGATATTTACTGTGACGAAGGAAAATCCGCCAAGAACATGAAGGGGCGCCCTGAGTTCCTACGTTTACTTAATGACATTAAACTCGGAAAAATTGATCTCATCATCGCGACAGAGTTGTCTCGCCTTAATCGCAATATCAAAGACTTTTGTGAGGTCTGGGATCTTTTAAAAAAGCACAAAGCAAGCTTCGTCACTTTACGCGAGCAGTTTGATACAACAACTGCCAGTGGCGAGATGATGGTCTTTAATCTTATCAACTATGCCCAGTACGAGCGCATGCAAACGTCTGAACGGATCGCAGCTAATTGGTTGTCTCGATCTAAGCGTGGACTTTTTAATGGCGGGACAATTCCATTAGGCTATGATCGTAATCCCAAAAACAAAGGTGAACTTGTTGTCAATCAAGATGAAGCAAGTGCTGTTCAGAAAATATTTGCGACCTTTTTGGAAAAAGAAACTCTCCGTAAAACCCAAGTCGCATTGATCGAGCAAGGGATCTTCAACAAGAAGTTCACGAACAAGCATGGCATCGAAAGAGGCGGCAAAATCTTTACTGTCGACACATTACAATCTCTTTTAACCAACAAAACGTATCTGGGTCTTAAAGAAGTAAAACACAAAGACGGTGCTATAGAGACGATAAAAGCCGTCTGGCCGGCAATCATCAGCGAAGAATCATTCAATAAGGTTCAAGAACGCCTAAGTAAAAACAAGAATAGATACAAGCCCGAGACTTGGAAGAAGTATCCATTCCCACTCACCAAGCTTGTTCAATGTGGTGAATGCGGAAAATCTCTCGGTGGAAAGTCCGGCACTGGCCGAACTGAAAAACACTTTTACTATGGTCATCCTCAACTAAAGAATCCTTTAGCAAAGGATCACGCCCATCAATGCCAAGTGAAGAATGTCAGAGCGCCAAGACTTGAAGAGATCGTCATTAAGTCTTTAAAGGCCTTGTTAAGCGATTCAAGCCTCATTGCAAAGTGGATCGAGATTTACCAATCAAAGACCACAAGCGACTTGCCAGAGCTTCATGCGCAAACCAAAAAGCTAGATCAAGAAATACTGACGACCTCAAAACGCATTAGCAACTTAGTGCAAAGAATCGCGGACCTTCCCGCTGAGGTTCCAGCGGAAGCTTTTTATGAACAAATCAAACAGATGACTCAAAAGTTGAACGATTTGAAGCTTGCTAAGGAAACTCTAAAAACCAAAGAACTGGATTTACGCGCTCAAGAAATCGACCAGAAGGGTTTCACCGCTAAAATCCAACAAGTTTTGGCGAATTTACAACAAGCCCCTAAAGAGCTTCAAAGGCCGGTCCTTACAAATCTGGTGAAATTCATAGAAATCCACCCAACTAAGATCAAAATGGGTCTGTATGCGCCGGTAAAAGAAGAACCTTTGAAAGCAACCGGAACCGAAGGAACTCCATCCACCGCCACAGTGGCGGCAGATTTTGGACATAAAAAAAGCCGACTCGAAAGTCAGCTTTTGTATCTCAACAGCTCAACCCGTGTGGGTTCGAGTACTGTTGGAAATGGTGCCCCGGGCCGGACTTGAACCGGCACGACCCTTGCGAATCTCAGGATTTTAAGTCCTGTGCGTCTACCTATTTCGCCACCGGGGCAGTGAGCGTTCTATGATACCGTTTCTGAATTAAAGGTCAACGGCTTAAGATAAAGAGAGTTTAAACTCTTCCATATCGGCCGGTAGCGGAGCCTCCACAAGGACTTTTTCTCGAGTGAAAGGGTGGATGAACTCCAGGCTGAACGCGTGCAGCATTAGTCGCGGAGCCTGCGGAATTTTTAAGCAAGGATAGATGTCATCACCAAATATTCCCATGTGATTTTCAGATAAATGAACACGAATCTGGTGCATGCGCCCTGAAAGAGGGCGGGCTTGGACCATCAGACCTTTTTTGAGTCTTTCCAGAAGTTGGAACTCGGTGTGAGCTTTTTGACCGCCGGAGCGGACGGACTTCATCTTCATTTTCTTCAATACCGGGTCGCGAACTTCAGCTAAGAAGTTTTGCTCTTCCCAGAAATCGGGACATTTTCGCGGTTGAGTAAAGCAAATATAAGTTTTCTGGATTTGGTGATTTTTAAAAAGTTCAGCCAAGGGTTCATTGGCCTCTTTGTTCTTGGCAAAAATCATCACACCCGAGGTGTCACGGTCCAGACGATGATGAAGAGCCAGGTAAAATTCTTTACCGCGCTCTTCTTGAAGTTGTTTTTTTAGGAGTGTGAAGAAATCAGGTCTCTTTTTATCAACAGTAGGTTGAGAGGGGAGTCCGGCGGGTTTTTCCGCGACGATAAAGAACTCATCCTCAAAGAGAATCTTGAAGATCATCTTTTGTTGACGATGCAGAAGTTCAAATTCGCTTCGATAAATTCGCGCTGTTTAGCAAGACCATCAAGGCTCATTTTGAAAGAGTTGAGGTTGCAGTTGTATTGCTTAACGGCGTCGTAAATAGCTTGTACTTCCACAGGATTCATTCTTAGGTGCCAGATCGCTTTTACCGCGACCCAATTGCGAATGTATTCGCAGCGGAAGTTTTCATTTGGTGGAAGATATCCTTCCGGACCTTTGTCACTCTTCGACATGTTCTCATGCGCGCCAGATGAAACCAAATGCGGCTTGAAGTTCATATAGTTCGCATAGAGGCAGCGAGTTTTATAATCCCACTCCCAAGCGCCAGATAGATAAGCGTTTTTCAGCGGGACCATATGGTCAATTTGTATGGCTTTTGCTTCGGTGACTTCTTGTCCAGCATATGGATCTTGCCATTTTCCAGCCTCCACAGAGCACTGGCGAGGCCCCCTGTAAGTCACATCGACTTGGCTATCACGAACAAGAACTCGCGCGCGAGTGTTCATGCAGGTGTCATCCGTTGGATCATTGATCCAGCGTCCGAAGTGAAGTTTGCGAAGGTATTTTTCTTGAGGAATAGAGAGAGGCTCGTCGTGCAAAAGCCATTTAAGCAGATTGACGACAACAACCTGTGCCGATTGCAGAAGGTGTTCTGGGGAAAGATCCGCGGCCATCGAGAAAGTGGCTTTTTTTGTTGGGACCGTTACTTTTTCGGTCTCAGCCTCATTGACAGTATAGTACTGCTGATAAAGAGGAGCTTGTGTTTGTGCTGTCGGAGCTTGCGTGGAAGAACCTGGAGAGGCTTCCTGCGTGCGCGCAACAAGGCTGAACAATAGTGTGGATAAAACCACAACGTATTTTACCTGAATTTTCATTCCCCTCATGAAATTCATTATGCCCCCGCTGAATGAATGAGGCCATTTAGCCAAAGTCTGTTCCGAGTTTCAACAAAACAATTTGTTAGATTTTGATCCCCATTGGCTGCCGCGCATTAAGTCCAGAGGAGTCGTGGAAATTGCCCTATTTTTGCCCACTTATGGACATTTTCTGTTACGAGGTGCAGCGTTGAGGGTAATTATTTCGCTGTTTAAGTGCGTCCATATCAACCTGGTCTTCTAGCAATACAAGGTTGTCGGGCGGCATGAGGGACCTTATGCTCTTATTATATCAACTTTGTTGAAGGAGAGAACTCAATGTTTAAAGCAATTCTAATGTCAGCGGCGATGGCCCTCACTATGGCAGCTTGTGCACACAAAACCACGGAAATGTCTTGTGCTTGCGGTAAAGATAAAGCGGCTTGTGCGGAAACTAAAGAGTGCCCAATGCACAGTGCTGCAAAAGACTCTGCGAAGTCGGAAGCAGGCTGCGCGCACTGCAAAGGTGAAGAAAAGGCAGCTGCAAGCAAATAGGCTTCTCTGTTAAAGAAGTTTGTTAAATAAAAAACCTCTGAGGGATCAGAGGTTTTTTTATATAATCTCCCTTCTATTTATGCAAATAGCTAGGACATTTAATGATTTGATTTAACGGGTTTATTAAATCAAATTATCGAGGTGTTCTTAGAAGGGATGATGCCAATGAAGTTAAGATCTCTAGCGGCCCTGTTGATCGTGGCCCCCTCCAGCGCATTCGCAATGAATTTGCAGGAGTATCTCAAAGCAGTTCAAAGTAAGAATAAAACAGTTCAAGCTTATAGTGTTCAAAAAGAAGCGGCGGATTTGCGCAAAGAAGCTGGTGATATCAGTTTGGTTCCTATCCTTAGCGCAAATGCCTATTACATCGATGATAAAAGCCCTTTGAGTCAGTTTGTTTCTTTGGGCGCCAAAGAAAGCAAAGTGAATGGTTACTCGTTGGGTTTGCAAAAGGACTTCTCAACCGGAACGTCTGTGGGCCTTTCTGCAGAAGCGGCAGATTATGACAATCCTGGTGTTTTGCTAGGGCAAACCCCGGCTTTGAATAGATTTGGCACGGGTTCATTGGGAGTGTCTTTATCGCAGTCTTTATGGAAAGACTTTTTCGGAAATGCCACGCGCCTTCGCTGGCAAACTGAAGAAGTAGCAACAGCAGCAGAAAAAGGGCGCTTTGATTTACAGGGAAAAAATCTTTTGGTGAATGCCGAAGTTGCTTACTGGGATTATCTCTATGCCATTGAGAATCTCAAAATCAGTCGTGATTCCTTGGAGCGTGCCAAGCGCATCGAGTCTTGGACTCGTCGCCGTGTGAACGATGGTATTAGTGAACGAGCGGAGCTCCTGCAAACTCAGGCGCTAGTTTCAACGCGGCAGTTGTTATTGATTGCGGTTGAAGATGACTTGGCTGCTGCGAAGCAGTCATTGCGTGACTATCTTGAGTTGGGATCCACAGAAACTCTGCCGGAGATGACGGGGGATATTTCTAAGGCCCGCACTTTGAGTTCCATGGTTGATGGCGACAAGGGAAGAGTTCTGCAATTGGACGCCTACCTCTCAAGTCTAGAAGCCAAAGCCAGTGCCTTGAGTTCTCTACAGGTCGAAGATTCGTATCGTCCAGACTTGGTCTTGGCGGGCTCTTATAATACTCACTCCATTGAAGAAAATATGCCCAAAGCGGTTGCCAACTGGACGAATACAGATCGTCCAACAGCGAAGGTGTCTTTAAACTTCATTTATACATTTGATACCGACGTGAAAAATGCCGCTCGCAATATTTCCAAAAAGAACGCTTTGTCTGCAAAGCTGGTCAGCGAAAGAAAGTTTCTAGAGAGTGAAAGTTCTTGGGTGGAAATCAATCGTCGCTATTCTGAGCTCACAAGGCGCATAGAGGCAGCGGATCAGGTCATGAGACTTCAGGATGATCGCGCGAAAGCAGAGGCTGATTTATTCAACAAAGGTCGCTCTGTTACTAATAACGTCGTCAATGCTGAAGAAGATGCTGGATTGGCGAAGTTGAATCTTGTTCGCTTAAAATCAGAACAAAGAAAGATGGAGGCTCAAGGTCGATTGTTTGTCGCCATTGAGGAAAAATAATGAATCTTCCAAGTTTATCGATTCGCCGACCTATTACGATTCTTTGTGTGGTTTTATTAATGCTGATCTTGGGTGCGTTTTCATTGGTGAAGATGCCCGTGGATCTTTTTCCAGACGTCACTTTCCCAGTGTTGGCGATTCAGGTCACTTACCCAGGAGCTTCGCCGCTGGACTTGGAGAAGCAAGTGTCCAAGCCCATCGAAGATGAGCTGGGTAGTTTGTCAGGCTTGAAAACACTGACTTCAAGCAATCTTGACGGTGTGGCGCTGATCGTTCTTGAATTCAACTTGGGTACCGATATCAAAGAGATGGAGCAGGAGGTTCGTAATCGTATCGGGAATATCCGCAGGGATCTTCCTTCCGATATCTATGAACCCATCGTGCGTCGCTTTGACCCGGCCGACCAGCCGATTGTCACATTAGCCCTCACGACAGAGCTTCCCGATGGTCAAGCTTTCGACTTGGCGAATGAGACGGTGAAGCCTCTGTTTGATCGTTTGAAAGACGTGGGGCAAGTTGAGATTTACGGCGGACGTAAGCAGGAAATCCATGTTGTCATTGATAAAAACAAGATCCAAGACCGCAAGATTTCTATGCTTCAGGTCTCAAGACGCATTATGGACACCTCGAAAGATATTCCAATTGGTAAAGTTTGGAATACCAAAGACGAGACGGCTTTGCGTACTCGCGGAGAGTTTGAATCGCTGAAGCAATTGAGCGAAGTGAATGTGAATTTCTTGGGCTCGGACCGCCCGGTTTTGATCAGCGATATTGGAACCGTTGTGCGAAGTCTGGAAGATGAAAAGACTATGGGGCGCATTAAGGGTAAAAAAGCCTTACTGCTACAGGTCTATAAGCAGCGTGGATCAAATACTGTACAGGTTGCTGATTCTGTTAAAAAGAACATTGAAAAGGCGAATGCCTATCTTAAAGAAAAAGGTTTGAATGGTGAGGTGCGAATGGTGCGAGACACCTCTCGTCCGATTCGTTTGAATGTGGCTGACGTGAATGAGTCCATCATCATCGGTATTATACTTTGTGTAATCGTGGTGTTCTTCTTCCTGGGGTCGGCACGTTCGACCTTGATCACGGGGATGGCTTTGCCGAATTCCCTCTTGGGAGGCTTTGTTATCATGTATGCGATGGGCTTTACCATCAACTTGATGACCTTGTTGGCCCTGTCTTTGGCTGTCGGTCTTTTGATCGATGATGCCATCGTTGTCCGGGAAAATATCTTCCGGCATTTGGAAATGGGTAAAAAGCCAAAAGACGCTGCATTGGATGGAACTAAAGAGGTGGCCATGGCAGTTGTTGCGACCACTTTGGTTGTGATCGCGGTTTTTGGTCCGATTTCATTCTTGGGCGGTATTGTAGGACAATTCTTTAAACAGTTCGGATTGACCGTGGTCTTTACGATGATCATTTCAATCTTCGATGCCTTCACCGTGGCTCCAATGATGTCGGCTTATCTGGCTCATCCGGATGAGCACAAGAAAGGCACTGGAATTATTGGGCGCATGCTTTCAGCATTCGACAGATTTCAGACCAAGTTGGAGGATATATACGAAGTTTTGTTGAAGTTCACTTTGCGTCGCCCGAAGACAGTCTTGTTTGGCGGTGTCTTGGTGTTCGTTCTTTCTTTGGGGACGATTGCGTTTATTCCGAAAACTTTCCTGCCAGCCAATGATGCCGGTGAGTTTGTGGTGAGTATCGAAACTCCAGTAGGTTCGTCTTTGACGGCAACCAGCGCCTTTACTTCCGAAGTGGAAAAGATCTTCGATGGTGATCCAGCGGTGGATATCGTCGTTTCAACGATTGGAACTGCGAACAATGAGTCGAATAAGGCAAGCATGTTCATTCGTTTGGTGGAGCGTAAGCAACGTTCGATGACAACGACCGACTACAAGGAAAGTGTTCGTAAAAAGCTTCAGCAATTCCAGGATCGCGCGATTGCGGCCGTGGGGGATATCGATGCGGTGGGATCGGCACAAAAACCTTTGAATGTGAATTTCACGGGTCAAAATTTGGATGAGTTGAATGCTTATGTCCAAAAGGTTGTCGAACGCGTGAAGAAGATTCCAGGGTTGGTTGATGTGGACACCAACTTCCGAGCCGGGAAGCCTGAATTCCATGTTATTTTTGATCGCAAAAGATCTGAGGCCCTGGGGGTTTCGACGGTGACTGCCGGCGCAGAGTTGCGCAATCGCACTGAAGGTAACGAAGATGCCATCTATCGTGAAAATGGAATTGATTATAAAATCCGCATTCGCTTTGAAGAGAAGTACCGTGACTTGAGAACTCAATTTGCGACCACCTCTGTTCCTAACAGCAACAATAATATGATTCCACTTTCTCGAATTGCAAAAGGGGAGGAGACCAAAGGTTACTCGCAAATCAATCGTCAGAACAAAAATCGCTTCATTCAAGTTTCAGCGAACTTAGCCAAAGGCGGTGCCTTGGGGACAGCTTCCGCGGAACTTGAAAGAATTATTAAAGTTGAATTGCCACCACCTTCAGGAATTGATTTTAAATTCCAGGGTCAGGCCGATGACTTTAAGGATTTGATCAATAATATGTTGATCGCAATTGTTCTGGGAGTGATTTTCATCTACCTCGTTTTGGCAAGTTTGTACGAAAGCTTCATCACACCATTTACAATTCTTTTGGCTTTGCCATTGGCGATGACCGGGGCTTTTTTGGCGCTTTTGATCTTTGGTAAAACGATCGACATCTTCTCTTTGATTGGTATCGTCTTGTTGCTGGGAGTGGTGGCGAAGAACTCCATCTTGTTGGTGGATTATACGAATCATCTATTGCATGAAGGTCTGGATCGAAATTCGGCATTGCTAAAAGCATGTCGCACTCGTCTTCGTCCGATCTTGATGACTTCCTTGGCGTTGATTGCCGGGATGATTCCGATTGCGATTGGTTTGAATGAAGCTTCGGCGATGAGAACTTCCATGGGGATCGCGATTATCGGCGGTTTGATCAGTTCGACCTTGTTGACTCTGGTTGTTGTTCCAGCAGCCTTTGGTTTTATTGATGACTTCCGTGCTGCAACCCGCAGATTCCTTGCAAAGATCAGCGGCTATCAGCCTTAATTGAAAAGGTACGGACACACTTATGGTGACGCAGATGCGACACCATAAGTGTGTCCGTACCTAGTAAACACCGCGGAAGGATCTGATCTCCGCGAGTTTTTCTTCGAATAATGTCCAATCGTCTTTTTCTGCGATGGGTGCCCAAATTCCTTCTAATTCATCGATCAGCAATGAACAGGCTTTTCCTTTTTGGAAGTAGCTATGTTCGGCTTTCTTTTGGTCGGCTACTTCATAACACTCAAGAGTGTCCTCTAAGGCGGCAAAGCTTGGATGTTTGTAAGCCTTAGCTTGCGGTGATCTGATGAGTTGATCTGCAGACAAGACGCCAGAGTGCAAATCGTAAAATGTCTGTTCGTAGAAAGGCTTGGCTTCGTCCATGAAATTGAAGAAATTCATGATCAAAGCTTCGTCGAGTTTTGCAGCCGCCGCTTCGTCTTCCAAGGGGTTGTAAAGATTGAGTCGGGATAAAAGACGGTTGCGCATGTGAAGATTGAATTGATCTGCAAAATCATCTTGAATTTCCCCGGTTGCTAAATCAGGGAATGCCACCTTAAGAGCTTCGGCCAGTTGTAAGACGTTCCATAATACAGCAGATGGTTGACGACCGAAGCAATACAATCCTGATTGATCAAAATAAGCGGCGGTAAAAGTGGGATCGTAATGAGGCAGAAAGCGGTAGGGGCCGTAGTCGAAACTCTCGCCCGTGACATTCATGTTGTCTGTGTTTAAAACCCCGTGAACAAATCCAGCCATCATCCAGGCGGCGACGGTTTCTGCAGAGGCAAAGGACACTTGTTTCAAAAACAGAGCTGCTTGTTCGGGCTCGCTATATGGAAGCAAATCTGGATAGTAATGACGAATAGAGTAAGCCAGTAGCTTTTTTATGTTGTCGATTTGCTTCAAAAAGGCCAGACGCTGGAATGTTCCAAAGCGAATATGTCCGTGACTGAGGCGCACCAAAACTCCGGCCCGGGTTGGGGAGGGTTCGTCATGGCGCTCGAGACTCTCGCCAGTTTCAAAAACAGAAAATGTCTTACTTGTGTTGACGCCATAGGATTCCAAAAGTTCAGTCGCAAGAATTTCGCGAAAGGCTCCTTTGAGTGTGAGTCGTCCATCGCCACGGCGGGAGTAAGGCGTTTGTCCGCTGCCTTTGGTCCCAAGGTCGTAAAGTTTATCGCCGACTTGAAATTGCGCGAACAGAAAGCCGCGTCCATCCCCTAAATCAGGGTTGTATTGGCGAAACTGATGGCCGTGATATCGCAATGCTAAGGGCGTGGAGAGGTTGCTGGGCAAAGCCGTGAAGTGAGCAAAGTGTTGCTGCCATTGCTCTGCGCTGAGGGCTTCTAAACCCACGAGTTTCGCGGCTTGGTCATTGCGGTAACGCAACTGGGCCTGAGGGAAATCTGCGGATTTGACCTCGTCGTAGAAATCAGGACCTAATTCGTAAATGGGAGGTGTTTTCGTTTGTGACACAGCTACTTTATGAGCTTTCTTAGGACGAAACGCAAGCCGCTGTATCATTATTGGTTGTGGTTGCTGGATGCCCGCAGTTGACAATGACTTGCATTTAGGAGAGAACTAGAGTTCGACCTAAAATGGAAGAGGCGGTATTCGTGAGCGATACACATTCTTGCTGTGACGTAGATCATTCTCAACATGAGCAATTTGTAGAGGAGTCTGATCGTTGGGATAAGTTGGGAATGACTTTGTCAGGTCTCTGCGCGATCCATTGCTTGTTGACGCCGTTCTTGGTTCTTTCTGTCCCAGTTCTTGGAGAAGCTTTTGAGCAGCCATGGGTTCATATTGTAATGGCTTTATTTGTTGTGCCGGTGGGTTTGTATGCTTTCTATTCTGGATTTCTCCATCATAAAAAAAAGGGCCTGACGGCCCTTGGTGTTGCAGGTCTTGCTATGGTTTGTGCGGGATTGTTGGCGCCAGTTTCAGGGATCGATCTCTTCGGGCACGATATCCTCACTATTGTTGGAAGTCTTTGTCTTGTTGTTGCTCACGTTTTGAACCGTCGGGCTTGTTTGTGTCATCGGCATTAGATCTTTGTGGTAAGCATAAACCACTGCACCATCTTTAATTATTGGAATTAATTTTTTGATGATGGCTTGAGAAACTGCAGGGCACCCCCAGCTGCGCCCCATTCTTCCGTACTTATCTAAGAAATCTGTCGAAACATAGGAAGCTCCATGCATCACGATGGATCTTTCAAAAGCTCTGTCGTTGGATTTCTCAAGTCCATACAAATAAAGTGACTCACCATGTTTGCCAACATAAGGGGAGCCCGTCAAATAAAGCCCCAAAGAAGACTTCTTTGAGTCCGGTGTGTTCGAGAATTTTTCAGCCTCATCGTCGCCAGTGTTGACCCCATGTGCGACATAGTATTTTTCGACATCACCAGTTTTAAGATTCAAAAGATAAAGTCTTCGTTCTGAAGAAGGTTTTGAAAAGTCGATGACGATGGCGTAGTTCTTATTGGTGATTTCTTTGCTGACCAGTCGATCTGCAGCGCGAACTTTAAATTCTTTTTCTTCATTGATATCTAGAAATTCAAAAGTTCTTTGTACGGCTTGTTCAGGAACTCCTGCTTTTTTATAGGTGTCATAGAGAAGAGCGCCTTTGGCCTTCTTTTCATACCATGAGCCCGCGTAGACGGGCTGAGCGACAAAGGCTAATGCCGCCAAACAATATAGTGGTTTCATAATTCTTCACCCCCCGATGAAGTCCCAGAGTCGATAAGCCATTTCTGCTATTTCAAAGCTCGTGCCTGTCTATGGGATTCTCTAACCGCAACAAATTGTTTCTGACGGGGAGTTTTATAGCAAAGTGACGGCAATTATTTGAACAAATGAGTAGTTTTTTCAAAATTTGTAATTGAAAACCAAATGAAAAGGCGTAGTATCGATTTCATATTAACGGACATGGAGGCAGCAATGATGGATAACAAAATGAATCGTCGTGGTTTCTTTACTACGGTGGCAAAAATTGCAGGAATCGCGGCAATCGCTCCCGCAGCTTTGAACGCAGTTTTTTCTTCTGAAGCAAATGCTCAAGAGAAAAGACGTGGTTCTGCTCCAGCAGCGGCTGGCGGTGGAATGCCAATGGTTGATCCTAACGATGCAGTTGCAAAAGCTGTGAAGTATGTTGAAGACTTCAAAAAATCTGCAGAATCAAAGGGTAATCACTGTGTAACTTGTGGTTTCTACGCGAAAAAAGAAGTTAAAGCGGGTAAAGAAGTTGGAACTTGCACGATCTTTGCGGGTAAACTTGTTTACGCAAACGCTTGGTGTGCATCTTGGAATAAAAAAGCTTAATTTCGAGCTTTAATTTCTAGAAGAAATGAACGGAGTTGTTGAAAGCGACTCCGTTTTTTTTATGCAAAAAAAAGAGAGAACCTTTCGGCTCTCTCATAGAAGTTAAATTTAATTTTTTACTTCTGCTGGAGTATCTCGCAGAGCTCTTCTGAGGATTTTGCCAACATTTGTTTTTGGCAGCTCAGTTCTGAATTCCACAAGTCTTGGGATTTTATAATTCGTCAGACTTTTTCTTGCGTGAGCAATGACATCTTCAGGTGTCAGATTTGGATCGCGCTTCACGATGACCACTTTGACGATTTCACCAGAATGAGTGTCGGGGACGCCAATCGCGGCTACTTCCAAAACGCCTGGATGAGAAGCTATAACTTCTTCAATTTCATTTGGATAAACATTAAATCCTGAAACAATAATAAGATCTTTTTTGCGGTCTACGATTTTGAAGAACCCATCTTCATCAACAGTCGCGATATCGCCCGTGCGCAGCCAGCCATCAGCCATCATTACTTTTGCGGTTTCGTCTTCGCGGTGCCAGTAACCCTTCATAACTTGTGGACCCTTGGCGCAAAGCTCACCGGCTTCGCCAGGTTTTACTTCTTGATCATTTTCATCGATGAGTTTGACATCAGTGCTAGGGACCGGCATTCCGACGGTGCCCACTTTGTCAGTGCCATCAATCGGATTGCAGCTGATCACAGGGGAGGCTTCAGTGAGGCCGTAGCCTTCAACAATGACGGACTTCGTTAGTGCCATCCATTTTTCAGCAACGGGCTTTTGTAAAGTCATTGCGCCAGAAACGCTGACTTTGACTTTCTTGAAGTCGATTGTCGCGAACTCAGGGTTGTTCATCAACGCGTTGAACAGGGTGTTTACCCCTGCCATGGCTGTGAATGGAATCTTTTTAAGCTCTTTGACGAAGCCTGGAATGTCTTTAGGATTTGTGATCAGAACATTTTCAGCACCCATCTTCAAGAAAGCCAGGCAGTTCAATGTCAGGGCGAAGATATGATAAAGTGGAAGTGCCGCGATAGCGACTTCTTCGCCTTCGACAAGCTTTGGTGACATCCACACGCGGATTTGCATCATATTCGCAAGGACGTTGCGATGAGTGAGCATAGCTCCTTTGGCAACTCCCGTCGTGCCGCCTGTGTATTGAAGGAAGGCGATGTCTTCTTGCGTGGATGCGATATTTTGGCAAGGGCGCATGGCTCCCAGCTCCAGAGCTTGTCTGAAGGTGTAGGCTTGCGGAAGATTGAAGGCAGGAACCATCTTCTTAATGTACTTCACAACTGAATTGACCAAAATTCTTTTTGGTGTCGGAAAGAGATCCGCGAGTTCGGTGACAACAACACTTTCAATATCTGTGTCTTTGATAATTTCTTCCAGATGATGGGCAAAGTTGGCCATGATAACAATGGCCTTGGCACCAGAGTCTTTGAACTGGTGGCGCATTTCAGTGGCCGTATAAAGTGGGTTCGTATTGACAATGATCAGACCGCTGCGTAGTGCCGCAAAAGCAACGACCGGGAACTGCAGAAGGTTCGGCATCTGAATGGCAATGCGGTCGCCTTTTTTCAGTTTCAATTCATTTTGCAAGAAAGACGCGAAGTGATTCACCTTTTCATTCAGTTGATTGAAGGTGAGGCTGACGTTCATATTGGTGAAAGCTTTTTTGTTTGCGAACTTTCTAATGGACTCGTCATAAATATCCATCAGGGAGCTGTATTGGCTGAGGTCGATTTCGTGTCCTATACCTTTGGGATAGTTTTTGAGCCAAATTTTTTCCATGATGTCCCCCAACGTCTTCTGACGTGCTGATGTGAGTGCCTCTAAATTTTAGAGTAACTATTCGAGAATGGTAAAGGAAATTCTTGAGTTAAATCCAGGTCTTTGCAAGACTGTGTGTATGACTATGGCGACCACAGCAGTGCGCAGTGCTATTATTCTATCGACCGCCTTCTTTTTAGGGGCTTGTTTTTCAAAAGAAGAAAAGACACCCCTCGCTGTAGACTCGACCTCTGCCGCAGTGGAATCCATTCAGAGTAAAAAGAAAAAAGTGGAGGTAGCTCCAAAAGATAAAACTGTCGCCAGTTGGACTCGAATTTTCGCTCAGGCCGACGGTATTCATCGTGAAGCGTGGTGGGTCTTAACATCTGAGAAGAAGCCTGCTGGAAAATCTCCCTTTGGAAAAGTGGAGAGGGCTTTACTGTCCTCAGAAAATATTAAACTGGCAAATAAATCTATTTTTCGTTGTGATCGCTATGTCGTGAAGCGCGAGATTCTTGCGGCGAAGGGCTATCCTCAAAAGGCCGAAGTTTTAGAAAAGTGCAGCGAAAAACAAGCTGGGAAAAAGATTGCGGATATCAGCGCGGCAAAAGAGGGCGAGGTCCAGGTGGTGTTCTATCCTGAAAACCTGGAAGAGATTTTAGGTTTAGGGCCTTCGATTTTAAACAAGCACATTGAATGCACCTTGCAAGCGAGTGATAGCGGTGCGTTGAGTTCCCTGAAGTGTAAAAATTGGAGTGAAGATCGCACCAAAGAGCAAATGATCCGTCTCGATACCTACGACTACCAAAAAGAGGGTAAGAATTTGATTAAGTTGCGCGGCAAGGTCTATGAGAACTTGTCGGACATTCGTAAGATTGAAGCGGATGTGCCTCTTGAGGGAAAAATTGAAGTGACGGAGACGGAGCTGTACGCACCTGTCGAAGAAAAACCGTCCCCAACTCCAGTCCCAGCAAAACCTGTGGGAAAGGCGGCCGCGGCCGTGGCCCCAGGTTCTGCTGAAAGTGGAGTTCCAGCGACGGCTGGAGCCCCGGATACGCCAGCCGTGGATCCGGATTTGCTTCGCGGTCGCATGCAAACAGCACCGCTCAATCAAGAGCCTCAAGGTGTTGTTGGGCCCGGAGAGATGGAGCCTGCGAATGTGATTCCGGCGGATCAAGGATGGCCTGTGGATGAGAACGGGCAAGCGATTACGCCTGAGATGTTGTCGCCTGAACAGCAACAGCAAATGAATTTGAGTCCTGCGCCGCAACCACAACCGATTCCTCAAGCACCGCATTCAGAAGGAGCGCCTCATGGCCGCTAAAGTTTCATTAGGTAAAAAAGTTCCCGCTTTTAAAATTGCCTCTTCGAATGGAGAAACTTTTAATCTTGCTGATAAAAAAGGGAAGAAGATCATTCTTTATTTCTATCCTAAAGACAGCACTCCGGGATGTACGACGGAAGGAATTGAATTTAATGAATTGCTTCCAAAATTTAAAAAATTGAATGCCGAAGTTTACGGTATTTCACGCGACAGTTTGAAGTCGCATGATAAATTTATCTGCAAGTATGACTTTAAGTTTGAACTTTTGTCAGATGAAGATGAATCCGTCTGTCAGCTTTTTGATGTGATCAAAGAAAAGAACATGTATGGCAAAATGGTTCTTGGAATTGAGCGCAGCACCTTTGTGATTGATGAAGAAGGCAAATTGGTGGGGGAGTATCGTAAGATCAAGGCCCAGGGGCATGCGCAGTTTATTCTGGATCAGTTGAAAGAGCTTTAATTCTTGGCGGGGGAGGGGCTTGTTTTGTGTACTCCGCTTTCGATTAGTTTTTTTTCTTTATGAAATGTAATGGCTCAAGCGGGAGTTCCGAGAGAGTACTCTCGGAACTCCTAAGTGTTTAATTAGTGTTTTGTGGATTCTGCAGCCTGTACCATGAGTTCAGCAATTTGTTGCGAGAACTTCACTGGGTCAGGGATATTGCTTCCTTCGTTCAAGAGGGCCTGTGCAAAAAGGATTTCAGACCATTTTGTCTGTTGCTCTGGAGTCGCCTTCAACATCTTTTCGAAAAGTGGATGCTTAGGATTGATTTCCATGATGCGTTTTACTGGGGTGCTGTACTCGCGGCCCATTTGCGACAAAAGCTTTTGCATATGCGCTGAAGGGTCTTGAGTTGCAGAAACCAAGCAGACCGGTGTGTTGGTGAGGCGCTCTGATAAAACGACATCTTTGACATCGTTTTCCAAAGTCTTCTTCATTGTGTCCATAACTGGACGCAAAATAGTTTCCGCTTGTTTGAGCTCTTCCTCTTTTTGTTTCTTCTCTTCTTCCGTGTCGATGTCCAATCCTTCTTTCATGATGGATTGAAGTTTTTTGTCTTTGTAGTCTTTAACTGCATCAACAACCCATTCGTCGACAGCATCAACTAGCAAAAGAACTTCGTAGCCTTTTTCCTTGAGTTTTTCCAGGTAAGGACTGTGGCTGACCTGATTGAGGCTGTCACCAGTGATGTAGTAGATGTCTTTTTGACCTTCCTTCATGCGGCCGACATACTCTTCCAATGTCGTCATCTTGTCAGAAGAAGTTGAGTGGAACAGCGTGAGGTCTTGAAGCTTTTCTTTGTTTGCAGGATCGCTGGGGATGCCTTCTTTAAGAGTCGCACCAAATTCATTCCAGAAATTCTCATAAGAAGTGCGATCCTTCGTGAGAAGCTCTTTAAGGCTGCCAAGGATCTTGTTGGTAACGTTTTTGCGAATCTGGGTAACCTGACGATCTTGTTGCAAGATTTCGCGGGAAACGTTCAAGGAAAGATCGCTGCTGTCCACAAGACCTTTTACAAAGCGCAAGTAAGTCGGGATCAACTCTTTGCAGTCCGCCATGATGAAAACACGTTTGATATAAAGGCTAAGACCGAAAGCTGAATCCTGGGTATTAAAGTTAAATGGTTTTTTGCTTGGAATGTACATCAAAGCATTAAACTCCATCGTACCTTCCGCTTTGTAGTGAACTGTTTTAAGCGGTTCATTCCAATCATGTGAAAGGTGCTGATAGAACTCTTTGTATTCCTCTTGAGTGACTTCGGACGGAGATTTCAACCAGATCGCTTTTTGTGAGTTGAGGGTTTCATCATCTTTTTCACCCTTCATTTTGATGGGGTGAGCAATAAAGTCAGAATATTTCTTAATCAAGGATTTCAAAACCCAAGCGTCGGTGAAATCTTGAACTTCATCTTCTGCTTTAAATTCTTTCAGGTGCAGGGTGATGGTTGTGCCTGTGCCATCTGGGCGAGGAACGCTGTCGATAGAATAAGTGCCATCGCCGTTGGAATCCCACACTGTTCCATCATTGGTTCCCGCTTTTTGTGTGTGCAGCGTAACTTTGTCGGCAACCATAAAGGCTGAATAGAAACCCACACCGAACTGACCGATGAGCTCCGGTTTGTTTTTCATTTCTTCGTTCATCTGTGCGAAAGCTTTCGCACCAGAACGCGCGATTGTGCCGATAAATTGTGTAACCTCTTCCTGGGTCATCCCAATACCATTATCGATGATCTTCAGTGTGCGTGCTTCTTTATTAGGCTCCAGGCGAAGCGTGGGTTGCCAGTTATCCGGCAAAAGGGAGGGGTGAGTCAGTGATTGAAATTTGAGTTTATCAATCGCATCGGAGCCATTGGATACAAGCTCTCTAAGGAAGATTTCTTTGTGAGAGTACAAAGAGTGGATCACGATATCTAGAAGCTGTTTAATCTCTGCGTTAAAGCTTTGGACCTGCTTAGCCATATAATCTCCTGTCTACACTCCGGCTTCGCCGGAGTAGGGCTTTAAAAATATCCCTATCAATATGGGATTAAAGAGGATTTTGGCAAGGTCGCACCGGTATTTTTTTTAAATTTGAGGCGAGGTGGAGCTTCACTCAGGGTAAAACACAAATAGACGGTATCTTACATCGAGAATAGCCTTCTAGAGGGCGGAATATTTTCGCAAAGGGGCGAGTATGTCACCAGAGCAAAATGTCGAGAAGGTCGAAGGTGGGCCAGAGAATCAACCGGTCAGTCAATCGAGCGGGCAGGGATCGAGTTTGCAGTATTTTTTTTCCTTAATAGATGCCAGGAAGCCCATTTTGGTGGTCGGCAGTGGTAACGGCGATCTTTTGGAAAAGATTAAAAATCATGGATACCAAGGAGTGGGTCTGGAAGAGGATGCCGCTCTTTGTAAGCAAAGTCATGACCGGGGATTTGATGTCATAGAGGGCTCTATCAAGAATGTCGCCTCATTAAAGATTCCCAAGGATATTAGTGGTGTTTGGGCTGGCGTGGCATTCAATCATATAGATGAAGTTGATTTAACCCATATCCTGGGGATCATTCATTTGATTTTGCCAGACAAGGCCCCTTTTCTTTTGGCAGTTCCCAGAGGTGAAGGCGTTAAGACAGAGGCGACAAGTGACGGGAAGACTCTTACGACGCAGTTTTATACGGAAGAGGAATTCGAAAAACTTCTTGCCGAGAAGAATTTCAAAATTGGCTGCAAAGACTTTACGCCAAATCTTTTAACTGCGGTGGTAACCACCTAATGAGGCCGCAGGCAAGCTATGGGTTTAGTTCTGAGCGGGCTTGATATGGGGGAGTATTTACTTTGGGTTTGATTACTTTGAAATAGTGATCAATGGCAACTTCTGCATTAAAGAACAATCGGGAACCCAAAGTTTTATCCCAGCCGGATTTGCGGACGACTTCCAGAACATTGGGATTTAGCGCCGCCAACCATTGAATACCCCCCTGCGAGGTCAAACGCTGATCTCCGTCTATAAACATTTTCAGAGCAGAGTATTCGAGATCAGGGACGCGACTCATGTCCATCAATAAAATATCAGGTTTGTATTGGGCAAGAAGGTTGGTTATTTGAACAGAGATGTTTTGTGCGTTCAGAAAGAAAACTCGCCCTTCGGGTCGAAGTATTAAGAGTCTTTCAAAGAGTTGATCATCAGGGTGTTTTTCGGGATCATAGGGGCGAAGAATATTTGTTCCACGCTTTCTGGCTAATACTGAGACTCGCAGATTCGCGGTTTGGCTGGATAGCCCTACAAGGGACATGATAATGGCGATCACTATTCCTTTGAGGGTGCCAAACAAGAGCACGCCAAGGCATGCCCCCAGGGCCCAACGAAATTCCATATTGCGAATTTTACGAACCTCCTTAAATTCTTTCACTTCAATGAGTCCAACGGAAAAAATGATTACAATGGCAGCGAGGGTCGGGTAAGGCATAACAGCTAGAGCTGGGGCAAGCAAGAGCATGGTTGCCGCAGAGGCAAGGGCGACCACGATGCTGGTTTTTTGCGAGCTGCCCCCGGCCGCTCTGACAACTGCGGTTTGAGAAGTGCCACCACCGCAAGGCATGGCCCCAAAGAGGCCGCCGATGGCATTGGCGGCTCCAGTGGCGATCAGCTCGCGATTGGAATTGATGGGTGGCTCTCCCGTTTTGTGAAAAGCGCGGGCCACGGCGATGCTTTCGGTGAAACTCATAAGCGCGATTCCCAAGGCACCCGGAATAAGGCTTTGGATCAAGGAAAGATCCGGCAGGGTGAGCGGCGGCAGTCCTTGAGGGATTTGGCCTACGATGGCGACGCCTGAACTTTGTAGATTTAAAAGCCACGAAGCTAAAATGCTACTTGCCACCACAATGAGTGATACGGGTGATTGCGGAGCAAATTTCTTCAGAAGAAAAAATAATAAAAATGTCCCTGACGCCACGAGAAGGCTCATCAAGGAATAATCCGGCAAATGTGTTACCAGACTTGCCGCATCTTGAAAGAAGCCTTGCTTGGCAATGTGGAGCCCTAGAAGTTTCGGAGCTTGATCCAGAACAATGACAAGACCAATGCCTGCCTTGAAACCAATAAGAACCGGGGTCGAAATAAAATTGGCGATGAATCCAAAGCGCAATATTGCGGCTATCAACAAAAAGACTCCGACGAGAATCGTGAGGGTCGTCGCAACCGCAAAGACCTTGCTTAAATCTCCATCGGGAACAAGTTGTGTGACCTCGGCCGCAGTCAGAATGCCGAGCGTTGTTGTAGAGGTGACGCTGAGAACTCGGGAGGTTCCCAAAACTGCATAGACCAACAACGGAACGAGAGCTGTATAGAGACCGACAGAGACTGTAAGTCCTGCCACAGTGGCATAGGCCATGGCCTTGGGGATGATGACCGTAGCAGCGGTCAATCCGGCAAATATGTCCTGCCGCAAACTTTGCTTTTTCGAGGATGCCGTTATTTGAGCCATAGAATTTAAGGTACTACAGGCTGCTGAATATTTGAAAGTGTCGGGCTTGTGCATTTTGACCGCGGTAAGTGAGCTGTAAGATGGCATATGATGGAGCATCTTGGTTACTGAAGTATGGCCGTAGCGTCTAAAATAGAAGAGTTAGATTCGAAAGATCATAGCATGGGGATGGATATGAATATCGATATGAGTAATGACCGAACATCCAAAACAAAAAAGGTTTTGAAAAAGACTGTGAGAGAAAAGAAAAAAACCTCCTCGCAGGACACGGCTAAAAGAGATGCGAAAGAATCTGTTAAGGAAACTGAAAAAGAAAAAATCAGCAATAAGATTTATGAAAAGGAAATAAGGAAGCTCCATGTTGAATTGGTTAAGCTCCAGCAATGGGTTGTATATAAAGGTTTGAAAGTTTGCATTCTTTTTGAGGGAAGAGATGGCGCCGGCAAAGGAGGAACCATTAAGGCTCTTACCGAGCGAGTCAGTCCCCGAGTGTTTCGTGTGGTGGCCCTTCCGGCCCCTACAGAAAGGGAAAAAAGTCAGATGTATCTTCAGCGCTATGTCTCTCATCTTCCATCCGCTGGGGAAGTCGTGATTTTTGATCGCAGCTGGTACAATCGGGCTGGCGTGGATAGGGTGATGGGTTTTTGTACGAAAGAACAAGTGGAGCATTTTCTTAAGATGGCTCCACTCGTGGAACGAGCCATGGTGGATTCCGGAATTATTCTTTTGAAGTACTGGCTGGAGGTTAGTCCGGAAGAACAGGAACGAAGACTTGAAGATCGCATTCATGATGGGCGCAAAATCTGGAAACTTTCCCCCATGGATGTGAAATCATTTAAATTGTGGGATGAGTTTACGAAAGCCCGGGATGAGATGCTTGCAGCCTCAGATACGTCCTGGGCCCCCTGGTATGTTGCTGTTTCCGAAGATAAGATGCGCGTGCGATTGAATGTGCTCAAACATATTCTTGAGCAGATTCCCTATAAAAAAGTTCCGCAAGAGGAAATAAGGCTTCCAAAAAGAAAGATCAAGAATCGCGTGGGGGATGAGAGCAAGTTTAAACTTGTTCCAGACGCGTATTAATTAAAACGACTCTCTTCTTTGCGAAGAGAGTCGTTTTAGATTGATTCATTTAGTAGTGAAAACTCATGCGATCCGAAATTGATTTCGGAAGAGTGGGAACTTTTGAACGTGGAATAAAGAATGTCGTTAAATTGAAGAAGTCTGTGAAGATCTTATGCTTCGAAGTGGCATCCGCCAAATATTTATGTCCGCTCGATCCACCCGTTCCAATTTTTTGTCCCAGCATTCTGTAGGCCATCAAGGCGTGACGATAGCGCCATGTGGTCATGGTCTCGTCGATATCCAGCAAAGCACGGATGATTCTGAATGGAGTTTGCAGAATCGGTTGGTCGCGATAGAGCTGGATCAGCAGGGCTGCATGTAGACCTTTGTAGCTTAAACGGAAATGCCCTTGCGCGCGCAGTTCGTTGAAGGCTTTTTCATCAAACAAAGCATCGAAGGTTTTTAATGATTCTTGAAGTCCTTTAACATTCTTGGCTTTTTCTTCTTCGTTCAGGCGAGTGTTGACGTTCACGGTGTTGATGTCGTCCTGGAACATCTGATTGACAGCTTGTTTGTAGGTATCCCAGAAGTTGAAGTTTTCACCTTGTAAGAACGGAGTGCGCTCTAGCCATTTTTCCACAGCATCAAAAAGGGACTGCTGATTGAGGACTTCGTTCATCTCCTTTTGTTGGTCTTCCATGAGTGATTTGTAAAACGGTGACTGGTTGTAGGCCAGACGATCCTCAACACGCAGACCCAGCTTCGTTTCAATCAGACGCCACTGAAAGCTTTGGAATCCCGAGGCAGGGTAAAGCATGTCGCGGAAATCTAGGAAATCCAGAGGTGTCATGGTTTCCAGAACATCCACTTGTCCGATGATAAGCTTGAGAATGCTAACGATGCGCTCAAGGCGAGCACTGGCTCTGCCCATTTGTTCTTCTTCGATTTGTGGTTGCTGGAAAGTTTTTAGAACAGAATCCAATTCAAAAAGAATCTGCTTAAACCACAACTCATAAGTCTGGTGAACGATGATGAAAAGCAATTCGTCGTGGGCTGGTTTTTGGTACTCAACACTTTTAGGGTGTTGAGCGTTGAGCAGCTTTTCGATATCCAGATAGTTGTGATAGTGGACTGGAGGATATTTCATCGTGATCTCCTATTTCGGCGAAGCCGGAGGGTGGACATGTTCTTTAAGAGCTTGTGCGAAGCCCTGGATGTCTTCACTCTTGGTGTCCCAAGAGGTCATCCAGCGGCATTCAAAGGTGTTTTCATCCCAAACATAAAAGAAGTACTTTTCACGCAGGCTTTTCACCCATGCTGAGGGAATCTTAGCGAAGACAGCGTTGCTTTGAGGTTTTTCTCTGACGGTGATCTGAGGGATTTCGCGAACGGCTTCATACAATTCCTGCGCACGCTGTAGAGAGTTTCCGGCAATTTCTTTCCAAAGATCATTCTGGAAATAAGCCGTGAACTGACAGGCAATGAAGCGTGACTTCGAGGGAAGTTGACTGCTTTGTTTGCGGATGTATTTAAAGTCGTGGGCCAGGGATTTGTTTAAAAAGATCACAGCCTCACCCATTAAAAGACCATTCTTGGTGCCACCGAAAGAGACGACATCCACACCTAAATCAGTGGTGAATTCCTTGAAAGATTTGTTTAAGTGAATAGCAGCGTTAGCCAGGCGTGATCCATCAATATGGACATAGAGTTTTTTGCTCTTTGCCCAAGTGATTAAGCCTGTGAGTTCTTCTATGGAGTAAGTCGTACCAAGTTCGGTGGGTTGAGTGAGGCTCAGAACTTGAGTTTGTGAATAGTGCTGATCGCCTCTGCGGATAAAAGCCTTTTCCAGCTCCTCCACGGAGATCTTCCCATTTCGAGAAGGCAGCGGGATCAGTTTGCATCCGGCCATTTGTTCGGGAGCGCCACATTCGTCAACATTGATATGGGCAACATCAGAACAAAAGACAGATTGATAAGGGCGAGTGAGAGCTCGCAAAGCCGTAACGTTCGCGGCAGTGCCATTGAATACAAAAAAGACCTGAGCCTCAGTACCGAATTGTTTGCGAAACTCCTTGATTGCAGCCTCGGTCCAATCATCAGTCCCGTAAGAGGGTGCATGTTCGATATTGGCCAGAGCAATGGACTCCAGGATTTTGGGATGGACACCCGCATGGTTGTCGCTGCCGAAACCGCGTTTCATAATTAGGCCTTGTTAAGAGTGGCGAAGATAAAATTGTGAGCGAGTAAGGCTGCTAATTTGCAAGTGCGTTTGTCTTGATCCAAAGGAGGAGAGACTTCGTAGATACCAAGGCCACGCACGTTGAAATTTTGAATCAACCAATGCAGGCTGTTGAGGAACTCTTTGGTGAAAAGGCCTGTAGTCCAGGATTGACTGCAACCGGGGGCTTCATTCGAAGTGAAGGCATCAATATCGACACTCAGGAAGATCTTCTTTTTCTCTTTACCCTTGAGATAGTTTTGCAGCAATGATTGGAGACCTTGCTCATTCACTTGATCTAAAGTGAATACCGAAGCGCGATGTTTCTTTGCCCATTCGATGTGATAACGACTGTTGCATTGATTTTGAATGCCAACTTCAGCGAAATCGACTTTATCGGAAAATTCAGTGAGCAGGCGGTGAAAAGGGGTTCCAGAGTTGAAGCCTTTGTCTGTCGGGCGTACATCCATATGGGCGTCGAAATTAATCACCACGGCGTCATGGGGATGGGCGTCTAGAAAGCCCGTGCTATCGCAGTAGCCATAATCATGACCGCCACCAAACGAAACCCAATGCTTGTTGTTCTTGGCCAGGTGACGAATGAGTTCGCGACCTTTTTCATGGCGCTCGGCCAGGGGATTTTCTTTATCCAGGTCACCCAAATCCAGAATCTTCGGCAAACGAGTGCTCTCAAGATGCGGAGTCATTTTATAAAGATAAGTACGGATCTCTTTGGGAGCCACCTGGGCACCCACGCGACCGCCATTGAGAGCGATGCCTTCATCATCTGGATATCCCAGAATAGCAAAATCAATGTCAGCGAATTGTTTGTTGGAAGGATCTAGGTCGCCTTGAGCAAGAAGCTGTACGCATTCACCAAGTCGAGGATCTTCTTTATCGTTTTTGGTGAAAAGAAGATGCTTGTCGATGGGATGTAGCCAGCTCATTACTTTAGAGGCTCCTGTTGCGAGTAAGAATCAATGTCTTAGTCACAGCACCGCTATCAGAGTCGTAGAGCTTCATGATGGCCACTTCTTTGCTGAACTGGATAGTCGCAAATGTCGTGCTTTTCGCATCAGAAAGGAACATCACCCATTCTTTTCCTTCAGAAGGCGTGACGCTGTATTTGTAGCGAATAGATTTGCCGATAGTAAAATCAGCGGGCTTTTCAAAAACGCGTTTGAAGTCTGTTTTTGTCTGCGGATAGAAGAATAATGTGTTGAAGTCGTGAACGGCGATCAAGCCTTCTTTGCTGAGCCAGGTGCCAAGCATTCTCTTCAAGCCCACATAGTCGACGCTTTCAACAACGGCAACACAAGCTACTTTATCAATGAGGCCTGAGGCTGTGAGAGAATCACCGGGAGAAAGTTTTTCTAGAGCTGCTTGAGCGTCGCTATTTTTTGTTTCGATGCGATAGTAAGAGCATGCATCGTTAGACTGCAAGAGGATGTCTTGGCCTTTTCTTTCGATAGTGCCTGAAACCGGTTGCACTGCAACGGCCAATGTTGATGAAACAAAGGTGAGGACGAAAAGTAATAATCGCATGGGTCACCTTGTTTCATGGCTCCGAAACCCGGTCAATAGTAAAGCTACTCTAACTTTTGACAAATTGAGTCAACTGCTAAATTAAACAGCATTTTCCCATGTTCTTCAGAGCAAAGAGCAGGATTTGATCCCATCCTTCCATCCGAGAATGTCAAACGAAACTCTTTGGGCGACATCGGCCAATGAGGGCGTTCCGGAGTGGGCTTAAAATCCATTTTGGGGACATTTTTATACGCGTCGGGATGTGTGAACATGGTCACTGAAATTTCTCCGCAAGTCGCGTGGAAGCCATTCTCGTTGCCGAAGTTTTTACTTTCATAAGCTGTTACTTCCGGAAGATGCCACCAGTTGAAAAGCTTGATGTCGTAATTTTCGTCATTTTGCTGAGCTTGGCAGAAGGCCGTCGTCAGAGGCGCGATATTGCCGCCGTGGCCGTTAATAAAGGTGAACTTCCTGAAGCCATTCTTAGCTAAGCTTTGGATGATTTCAGTGACGACCTGAACATATGTAAGAGGACTGAGGGTGATCGTGCCAGGGAAAGCCATATGATGCACAGCCATACCGAAACACAATGGCGGGGCGACCAGGGTGTTGGTTTTCTCTCCAACCACCTTCGCAATTTCCCAGGCAGATAGAAAATCAATACCAATCAAACCCGTAGGCCCGTGTTGTTCTGTGGATCCGACCGGGACGATAATGTGCTTACTGCTTTTTAGATATTCTTCGATCTGAGGCCAAGTTTTTTCTGCTAGATTCATCGACATATTAAACTCCTGAGAGGGAATGGACTTAAAATCAGCTCTTATGTCAGATGCCAATCTAAATCTCTTGCTCCTGTATATAGAGCAGACCTAAAATAGACGCAAATGTCTACGAATAACGAAACCTGTCAGATTGCTTTTCCGTGGAATGGAGTTTTGCCCCCTTTGGCAGAGACTGTTATTCTGCGTGACATTGAGGTTGTTGGAGTGGGAGCGAAGCGCCGCCAGCAAATTGAATCTTTGCAGAAGAGCAAACACGTGATTTTGCAAACTCATGAGTCGCAAATTCCAGATGCCGTGCGACCGATTTATGACGAGGAAATGCTACGGACTTTGCAATGGCTTCGACCTGTAAAAATTCAAGCCTCTGAAAAAATCGATCTGCATAGCGAACAGCAGAAAATATTCTCGAAAATTTTCCCACTCACTGAAAAGGCTTTCGGTTTTTCTGCCGCCAAAGTGCGCGATACTTACTTGCAGGAGATGGAGTGGAGCAGTTGGCTATTGCAGGATCATTGGCGCTACTTTGTGGGCTTTCTTCGTCAGCGTTTCCCTCAACAAAAGCAAATTGTTGATTTGGCTTTTTGGGAGTGGGTGCATGCGTGGCTTGAGATGCAGCCTTTTGATTTGAATGTGAAATCAGAGCCGGGGATTCTTACTGTTAATCCCACCCTGCAAATCGTTCCTCTGTTGGAACCCAACAGGGTCCTTGATAAAGAGCAGGGAATGTATTCTTTCATCTTTAGTGCGAAAGAAAATCGCGTCGTGGAAAGACCTTTACAAGCGGCGGAAGCGTTCATTCTGGATCTACTTCAGGAGGATCGCAAGTACAGCGAAACACAAATCATAGATATGGCGCTCTTAAGCGAAGATGCAAATGCACAACTGTCTAAGGATGAGTGGCAAAAGACCCTGCAGTCTATGTTGGCGGCGGAGATCCTGATTCTGGGGAGTTAATCTTTCGAGCGTCGAGGAAGTCGTCTTTGATGCGATCGTAAAAAGAATGCTTTTGAAAAGATCTTGAGATTCCCGCTGCAACTGCTGCACTGATCATCATAGGAAAGAGGGCAGAGTGACGATCGGTCATTTCAAATATCAAAATGAAAGCTGTAAACGGTGTTCGCATAAACCCTGTCAGGAAAGCGATCATTCCCGCCATAATCAGAAGATGGTGATTGTGGGGCCAGAAAATTTGTGAAAAGAGTGAGCCCATTGCGGCGCCAATTGCCAGCGATGGAGCGAAAAGTCCGCCGGCCACGCCAGCCAAAGACATGAGCAATGGCCCCGCGATGCGCACTAAGATATCAGAGGGGGTTGCCCACTGTCCGTTGAAGAGCAGGTCAAGAATTAATAACTTGCCGCCGCCAACGCCAGTTCGGCTGAGAAAGTAGATTCCAAGCCAAAAGAGAAATCCGCAAGCAAGATTGAGAGCAATGAGTTGTTTTGCGCCTGTGAATTTTTTGCGAAATTCTGCAATGCCATAAAGAATAGAGCCAAAGTATGAACCAATAGCTCCGGCCAATAATGAGATTCCGATAACGTTAATATAGGTCGTGATACTGACTGATTCAAGAGTGGGAAAACCAAGATAAAGGTATCCCCCCATGAAGGTTTGAACCAAAATGCCTGTTGTAATAACGGACCACAGAACGTAAGTTTTGAAATTATTGAAAGTATCTTTGCTAAGTTCTTCGAGTGCGTAAGCAATGCCTCCGAGTGGAGTGTTGAATGCAGCCGCAAGACCTGAAGCTCCCCCCGCGAGTATAAAAGTTCTTGATGAAATTTGTTGAATCCAGTGCGTGGATTTTTCACCAATGCGATAGAATATCCCAGAGGCAATTTGTAAAGTCGGACCTTCTTGTCCTACGGCTCCTCCCCCCAGAACGCAAATTAAGGAGGCGAGAATTTTTGTGGCAATAACGCGGATTCCAATGAGGGAGCGGATCAATGATTTGTCTTTTGCGGGATCAAGTTCGTTGGCGATGAGCATTTGCGGGATGCCGCTGCCTCCGGCTTGGCGGGCAATTCTGTAAGGGATAAACCAGCTTAAGAATATCGTAAGTAAGGTGGCCGTTAAAGAGAGGCTCCAGTGAGTGTTATTGATAAGCCAAAGCGCCCCTTCTTCCGCCTGGAAGAAAACTTTCGAATAAATAATGGCAGTGCCAGCTGCCGCAAGACTTGCCACGAGAAATGGAACCAGGCGAAGAGATTTTTCATATTCAAATTTATTGAGATAGTGCTGAAGTTTGGATCGCCATGAAGGTGTTGTCATCCTTCTAGAAATACTCCCTGATTGTTGAATTGCAAAGCACTTTCTAAGTCTCTCTTGGGGTGAATTTTAAGGTGTCGTGGCATTGGTCCATGCGCCTGCGCGAGTTTTGTAAAACTCATCGAAATCTTTTCGGAAAGTATTGCGAAGGGCGGGTGAGTGCCAATTTTCCATAAGCCGTTTGAATTTTACAGTGTTTGCCAATCGTTGCAGTGTCGAATCTAACAGCAGAATTGTTTTGCGACCCCATTCAGTTTTACTGCAGGCGATGTGTACAACCACGGCCGAGCGCTGTTCTTCCGCCTCCGCCAAAGCAAAGCGGCCTAAGACCATTTTGTTGCTTTCGAGATAGTTGACGACCTCTTCATATTCGAGGGTGAAGTCAAACTTTTGCGCGGACAGCATGTTGAGCAGGCTGGAGGACTCCGGAGAGCCGGGAATAATTTCGACTGTGGAATTTTTTTTGCGACTTGCGATAATCGCATCCAAAGCTGTTCCATAGGAGCGTGCGGTGGAGAATCCACCATGCAGATTTTTTTCATCAAGCAGTCGGGAAAGGGAGATGACTTTCGCCTCAAACAGCTTTGTTTTCCAGTCAGCTTCCCGAAAAACCAACTGAGGGGGAGGTTGAATATAGAGGGCTGTGAAATAGGCGATTTTTTCGCGGTCGGGAGTGCGCAAATGGGAAACATTGCAGGTGTTTGGTTTTTGAAGGCGCATTTGTTCCAAAGTGCCTAAAGCATAATAAGTCGACTCAAACTGCACTTCGGGGTGTTCGCTTTGTATTTCGTCTTGTAAGTAGTTTAAAAGCTGATCAATAAAGCCCTGGCCTGTTCTGGGTCCGGTGGCTTCAAAATATGGAGGCCAACTGGGTTTATACCAGATAATGCGCTCTTTTGCGTTGGCAGGATGTGAAGATGTGATGAGTAGAAGCAGCCAAAACAGCATGAGGACTCCGCAGTTGAGTTTATTTTAGCGGGGTCTGAATTCCAGCACATCATGTGTTTTGACTAAAAAAAATGGGGCTGTCACAGCCCCGTGAATAATGAAGGTGCTGTTACAACCCCGTAAATACTGAAGGTGCTGTTACAGCCCCTTCATGATCTCGTTCAAAAATTGAATATGTTGAAGAGGATGTTTGCCGACATGCTCAATCATCAGTTTCTTTGCAGCCTCAGCTTGAGGAACACCTTCAAAAGTGATGAGGCGGTCCATGGCGTTGGCAGAGGACACAATAACTGCCAATGGGTCGGTGTCTTTTTCACGCAATCCCAATGGGCCGGTGCCGTTGGAGGTCTCTTCATGCTGAGCGATGATATTGATAACAGCCTGGTCGAAATGCTTTTTATCCTGAACTTTTTCAGCGCCGGTTTGAGGATGCTTCTTCCAATTTGCCAAATCTTGCGGGTTCATTTTGTCAAGTGGCTGGCTTAAATTCAAACTCGAATGATGGTGTCCATAGTCGTGAAGGAGTGCGCCCAGAGTGAGGAGCTGCGTTTTTTTAGGATCACTGATTCCAAGCTTCTGAGCGAGTGCAATTGCCAAGGTGGAAACCGTCACACCGTGATGGGCAATATTCTTATCGGTGTTTTCGAGTTTCATGACAGACGTAAGAGCCTGGGCGTTGCTCATGATAAAGCTAACGTATTTTCCAGCCGCATCTTTCGCGTAATTGTAGGACTCAACATTCTCAGGGTTCTCAAAGACTTCTTCGGTGTTATTTTGTTGCGCACCTTGGATGATTTCAGCGCGAGTCTGAATGTCTTTGTTTGAGGTGTTATCGTAGGCAACTTCAATGTTCTTTTGCAGATAGTTGCGATAGGTGATTTCCTCATCCGTCAGGATGTACATTTTTTTCAGTTTCTTTTCTTTGAGGCGTTGTAAGCGATCGCCTTCGAAACTATCGCCACGACGAAGGTAGAGAATCATTTTTTCATTGATCTTTATATAGGCGTTAAAGTCGATCTTCTGATCGCCGCGTAATGTACTTACGCGAATAGAGACATAATCCATTGCCTAGAATTCCTTCGGTTGCTATCGTTAAGCGGATGTCGATTGATAAAGAAATTGTAGAAGATTTTGTAGCCGAGTCAAAGACCTTAATTGCAGAGTTGATAGACCTTCTCGAAAGTATTGAAGGTGATTTTTCTCGCGTTCAAGAGTTGGCGAATTATGGCAATAACGTGGATCGCATCATGGGTGGTGCGAAGAATCTGGCGTTGATGGGTGATGACAACCACGCATTACCATTAATTTCTGATTACGCAGCCCTGTGCAAAGCCGTAGGTTATAAAGCCTCACAAATCAAAGACAATGAACAGTTCTTTAATATATGCCTAGCACTTTTGTTGGATGCGACAGAGACTTTGGAAGTTTTATTGGAGCATATCTATGATGCGGCAGATGTCTTGCGCAATACGATCCCAGAAGCCTTTATCGAACGTTTGCGATGGGTTTCGCAGCAGTTCTCTGAGGAATACAGTATGAGTGTGAATACGGGCCAAGCAGAGAAGAAGATGAAGCAGTCAGAGATCGATGATCTTCTCAAGAAGCTGGGTCTTTAAGATTTCTCAGGTTCTACAGAAGCCAGCTTTTTCAGAGTCCAGAGGGCCAGAGGTCCAAGTTTTTCATGGTGAGTGAGCTTTTGAACTTCTTCTTTGAGGGGCAAAAGCTTTTTATTCCCCGCCACTATGAGCGCATTCTTTTTAAGACCAAAAGATCCCGCCCGCGCCAAAGGCGTTCCCCAAAAATCTTTTTCAAGTTTTTTACCTGATGCGGACAGAATATAACGTAGATCTTCCGTTAGACTCTGCGTTTGTTCTTCATTCAGCGTTAGATTTGTTTCGATGGAAAGTTGTCCCTTGAAAACTTTCTGGTTCCAAGGGCAGACGGTCTGGCAAAGATCACATCCAAAAAACCAGTCGCCAATTTTTTCGCGCAATTCCTCAGGAGGAAGAGTGCGAGATTCAATGGTCAGATAAGAGATGCATTTGCGTGCATCCATTTTGCGAGGTTCGAGCAGGGCTCCTGTGGGGCAGATGTCAATGCAGCGAGTGCAGGTGCCGCAGAAGTCAGGGACTGGCTCGAACTCCGTCGTCATTTTTAGCGAGGTATAGATTTCGCCGATGAAAAACAAGCTGCCTTTCTTGGGGTGAATCAGGCAGGTGTTTTTTCCTACCCACCCCAAGCCGGCACGCTTTGCCAGGTCGCGCTCCAGAATTGGACTGCTGTCAGTGAAAGATAAAAACTCTTCGTCAGGAAATTTCTCTTGTAAGCTGGTGCATAGTTTCTGCATGCGTTCGCGAAACCAGAAGTGATAGTCCATTCCCTGAGCGTAAAGGCTGACTCGAGCAGCCTTTAGTGGAAAGTCGGCTTTGCCTTCGGGGTGTGGAAAATAGGGAATAGCAAAGACCAAGGCGGATTGAGCCCGGGGCCACTTCGCTTGCGGAGTTTCTTTGATCGGGGCGTGATCTTCGAGATATTTCATATCCCCATGCAGGCCTTCGTTCAGCCACCCCTGATAGAACTCAAAGCTCAGGGGTTTTGACAACGCCGAGAAGCCGAAATGAGAGAATCCCAATTCGGGCAATTCATCTTTGATAAGTTTAGTGATAAGTGCGGTCATCTCCTGAGGCGTCACAAGAACAAATTCTTTCTTTCAGTCCAGTCTTTATCTAAACTATTTGCTATGAGTTCAGCGCAGTCAGTTCGACAACTTATCCACGCCCACCCACATTGGGGTGCTGTGCAAGCAATCTATCATAGATTGGTTGCTAATGGCTACTGTGCCTTTTTGGCAGGCGGCTGTGTGCGTGATGCTCTTCTGGGTTTGGTGGCTCATGATTTGGATATCGCCACAGATGCGACCCCGGATCAAATTGAAAGTCTTTTTGAAAAAACCGTGAATGTCGGCAAAAGCTTCGGTGTTATGCGAGTCATTGTCGACGGGGCCGATATTGAGGTGGCGACCTTCCGTACGGACGGAGACTATAAGGATGGCCGCCGGCCTGACTCAGTGGTTTTTTCCTCTCCGGAAGAGGATGCAAAAAGACGTGATTTTACTATCAATGCTTTGTTTTTTGATCTTCAGTCAGAGCAAGTGCTGGATTTTGTGGATGGTCAGATAGATCTTGAGCAAAAAATCATCAAAACCGTGGGGCAGGCTCGATTTCGCTTCCAAGAGGATCAGTTGAGACTCTTGCGAGCCGCCCGCTTTGCCGCGCAGCTCAGTTTTGCTGTTGAAGAGCAGACTTTATTGGCTATGACGGAAATGGCTTCGGCAGTGAAGAATGTCAGTGGGGAACGCATTCGTGATGAGATGGGCAAGCTCCTCAAATCAAAAAATGTTTCTTTAGGTCTTGAGGTGATGAATCAGAGTGGTCTGATGAAAGTGCTATTCCCGTGGCGGCAAGGCAAAACCGATTGGTCTGCCATGGGGGCTCAAGAACTTTGGCAAAATTTGAGTTTGTTTTTTCGAGAGGCTTCCCCGCCAGATCTTGCAAAAGGTCTGGGGTTGTTGAGGCTTTCTGCCAAAGATCGTAAGGCCATCGAAGAGTCCTGGGAATTGTGGCAGCAGCCAGAAGCGTTTTTTACAAAGCGCACAGGATCCAAACTTCAGCTATTGTTGAAAAGCGGCGTCGATTGGGCTCTTCAAGTGCTGCTTCAAGAGAAGAAGTTTGTGCCAGAGATCGAAGCTGTTCGAAAGCAAAAAGCTGCGTGGGGAGATTCATTGCCGAAAGCCTTTTTGAGTGGTGATGATGTAAAGGGCCTTTTGCAGGGCGAGGCGATTGGCCGATGTTTGCAAGAGGTGTATTGGCTGCAACTGGAAAGACAATTGGGAAGTCGCGAAGAAGCTCTGTTGTGGTTGAAAAAACATTTGGAAAAAGGTTCTTAAATGGAAGATGTCTACGTACCCAGTACCTGGAAAAGACTTTTTGCCTTTGGGATAGATCAAATATTCATTTTGTTGTTCTATTTTCCATTCGCAAAAACTTTCGTGCAGCTGTTTTTCACCGATGAAGATGTGTATGTCTCTTTGGGGAAGCTTCTGGTGATGTTCCTGGTTCCTGCTTTGTATGAGTTTGTTTTCTTGATGATTCTTCAGGCAACTCCGGGAAAGTGGTTGTTGGGATTGAAGGTCGTTCCTGCGCATAATGCCTATGCTGAATTGCAGAGTGCTCAGTGCATCTTGCGGCCCTTGGTGAGCCGCTTGAGCTTCTTTTTTGCCTGGGCGATCTATGCCTTCGCTTTTTTCAAATATGATCGCACCCATGTTGCTGACTGGGTGGCGGAAACCAGAGTCATTCAGTTCACGCCTCGGCCAAGACGCCCGCAGATTCGCTGGATCTTAGGAGTCTTTTTGGTTCTATCTTATGTTTATGAGGGGGTTGTCTACTCCTCGTCGGTATTAGGCCAAATTGATTGGGCGAGCAAGCGTGTGGAGCTTCGTTCATTGTTGAATGTCACTGAAATGGTCGATGTCGCTGAAGATGGTGAAGATTGATCAGGCTTTAAATCTTTTGAAGATTTGTGTGCTTAGAATCAAATCCACTTCGGCCTCGCCGGTCAATGCATTTTCCTTGAGGTTTGTGAGGGCCTGAACTGGCGTAACGGCACCTTTGCCTTCTTGGAGGGCAGTCATTTCATGGAATTGATAGGCAATTCCTAAAAGCTTTCCAAAATCGGTAATGTCTTCGCTTTTAAGGCCCTTTGGGAAACCTTTGCCGCGGATGGTTTCACGGTGTTGCCCGATGGCATCCGAGATTTCTTGAGAAATGGGAACTTTTTTGCTCTTCACCATAACGATCGAACGATCGGGATAGCGCTGATATTCTTTCAACTCTTCCGCATTCATTTGTGCCATGGGTTTGACGGCGATGGTGGCGGGGAGTTGCGCCAAGCCAATGTTGTGGAGAAGGCCTGCGATAGCAGCGGATTCGCGCTTTTCGGGGCTCCAGTCCAGAAGCTGTGCAAAATAGGCAGCATAAGCTGCGACACAAATACAGTCGTGATAGTAGGTGCGATTGTTGCCTGCATAGCGACAGACTTCGTCATAGATTTCAGAGGGACTCATAGTTTTGTTGAGTTCCAGATCAAGAACGATCGATTTACACTTATCGTAAATGATTTTCCCTTCAGCATAGTCCGTAGCGGCGCCATTTAAAAACTGTCCCATGAAGTCATAGATTGTTTTCATCGAACGATGAAACTTCTCTGTCATGGAAATCGGGAGAGGGATGTTACGCATGCTCATGATGGTGCGGGCGTATTCAAAGAACTCTTTCGTCTGAGTTTTTTTGATATACATCTGTTGGCGCATCGCTTTGAATTTATCAACATGGCGTTGGTCAATAACATCACCAGCCCGGCGCATGATGATGGATTTGCAGTTCGCAGGAAGATGAACATAAACATCAAAGTTGATGTTCACCCCGGCTTCGATATCGCGCAAATCCACGGGCATCAAAGCGGTGATGGGAATGTGATCCCCATCCATCTCGATGGGCGCAAGTTGCAGGACCATATCGGTGATGAATTCGCGGTCGAAGTTGATATGCATCACTTCAGAGGCGCCATTTTTTTTAACAACATTAAAGTCCAAAGAAGCTTCAGCGGAGTGCAAAACAATCAAAGGGCAGTCTGGATTATTCATCTTGGCAGACTGCACCCATTCATTGGTTTTCTGAGTTCCGTCCTGACCGTCAATGATAGCCAGAATTGGTTTAAAGCCTTCGGGATTGTGGTCGAGCAATTCGTCGACGGAAGAAAAAAACTGTAACTTGTACGGGTAGAATCCACTCAGGATAGACTTGATGGTTTCAAGGAAGCCTTTGCGAGAGCTTCCTACGATCACATCAACAGTCTTTCCCGAGTTCTCGGACATTATTGCACCGTGATCTCCACATAAAAAGTGGATCCGTTGGTCAAGTTGAAGGGGATAACCAGAGTGGCGCCCTTATCAGCATGAGAAATTTTAAAGTCACCAGAGATAACAGTTGGAATCGCCATCTCGAAATTATAACCAAGTTGATTCAGGGTTGTTTTAGCAGACCCATAAATCATATTTGTCATTTCGCCCACGGCATCAGAGACCTCGCCGTTGATCTCAGAGTATTTTTCGCCCAGCATATTCTCCAGGATGTGGAAGATGCTGTCTTTGCCATAAGAGATCAAAAGAGTGCCTTTGAGGGGAGGGGCGACCATGCCGACCATGCCGGCGATTTCACCCTTCAAAACGAACTGTGGTTCGATGAAGGGTTTTCCCGGGCTCGCATCGGTCGAGGCGATTGTTTTTAAGGTTTTTAAAACTCCGTCAACAAAGGCGTTAATCAGCCTTTTATCGAATAGAGGGTTGAGTGCTTCCACTTTGGGTGCAGCAGACATTGAGTTTCTCCTAAGTTATTAATCCGGTCGTAATTAAGACGCTTTCGCTGATGGATAGTGCTTCGCGTACACTCTTTCCATCTTGCCCTTCAAAGTTTGGGAGTTGAAAGGCTTAACAACGTAGTCAGAAACTCCAGCCTTCGCGGCTTCTAAAATATGTTTTTGCTCAGACTCTGCGGTAACCAACATAAAAGGTGTTGATTTGAAGCGAGGGTCTGCCTTGCAGGCCTTAAGAAGGTCAATTCCCTGCATTCCTGGCATATTCCAGTCAGAAATGATGAATTCATAAGGCTTACCTGCGTCATGAGCTGCCTGGATCATCGGAAGGGCTGTTTTGCCGTCATCCGCTTCCTCGACATTGGTATAACCAAGCTCAGTTAGGACTTTTTTGATGATCTTTCGCATAGTTGCGAAGTCATCCACCACTAAAAACTTTGTTGTATTTGGAAACATAATATCTCCTGGATATTTGGCTTTTTGTAAAATCCTCATGCTTATCGGTCTAGTTTTTTAAAACTAGAGTCCAAAGCTATTGCGAAACTGGGAATTTATGTCAGACTTTATTACAGGTGGTCGAGCTACTTTTGGACATGAGTCCTGGGTAGCGTAAGGTTTAGGATTTTAAAACTAAAACAATTTAGCGGGAGGGAGCAAGGATGCTCAGAGATGTCCTCATTCAAAAAGGTCTTTCAAATAGAGAGGCAGAAGTTGCTGAACTTGTGTCTAAAGGCTTGTCCAACAAGGAAGTTGCGAACCAGCTTTTTGTAACTGAAAAAACAGTTAAATTTCACCTCACTAATATTTATAAAAAAATGAATGTGAAGTCGCGTGCACAGTTGATCGTATGGTGCTTGCCTCACCTTGGTTTTGTTGAAAGCGAAATTCGCGCTGAAAACAACAATCAAAGTGCAGCAACTACGACTGCATTCAATAACAACGCAACTCAAACAATCCCTGCGGGATCTGCGACTGTTGCGGGCGCTACAACTCTTCCAGGTGGCGGAATGAACCGTAATGGTAATTCAGACATCGGTATGGGTGGCATCTAATCTGCGCTCCTAGCGTTGACTAGATACTCTCTTAAAGAGTTAAATAAAGGCACGGCTGAATAAGCTGTGCCTTTTGTTTTTTTTTTACTCCGACAAAGTCGGAGTGTAAGTAAGCTAGCTGAAAGTAGGTCCCCATGGCCGCTCCGAAGAATGCCAAGTCCGTTGCTTCCTCTCAAGTCATTATGACTCAACTCGTTTTGCCATCTCATACCAATGCTCTGGGCTCTGTTTTTGGTGGCACGATTATGTCGTGGATTGATATCGCGGCAGCAATCGCAGCACAAAGACATTCGAACAAAGAAGTTGTAACAGCCAGTATTGATCGTCTTGATTTCGTCGCTCCGGTTTATAAGGGCTGGGTGGTGAATCTTCATGCGAGCGTAAATTTCACTTCCAGAACCTCGATGGAAGTTGGAGTTCGTGTTGACGCTGAAAACCCAAAGACCGGAGAGATGTTCCATACGGCTTCAGCCTATACAACTTTTGTGGCTTTAGGCTCCAACGGAAAACCAGCAGACGTTCCTGAGTTAATTTTGGAAACAGAAGATGATAAACGTCGCTTCTCTGAAGCTAAAGAACGTCGTGCAAATCGCCTGCGTAACAGGCCCAGATCGAACGATTCTAAAACTTAAATTCCAGAGTGAAAAACCTTTCTTGAGTTCGTAGGCCAAGCGATTCCCTCGCTCGGTGCGATCTTGAATTGCATATTTGAAATTTAAAGATTACTGCGCCGTAAAAGTGCGCCATTCTTCGGCGTGCTGTTGAGTGTGTAGGCGGCATTTTATGGGGATCTATCTGTAAATTGTTTGTTATTTAGGCATGAAGTTGGCATCCAGATTGTGATATTAATTCTGGAGGACTCATGTCGTCGCACGATCTTACATTGTGTATTGTTTGTCTTTTAACTTTTTCGCATACCCCTTTGGCGCAAGCTCAATCTGAATGGGGTCGTGAAGGGGGCGCTTATTCATCTGCGACCTTTGGAAATGGCTCAGCTTATGGTCCTTCCATTACTGGCGAAAATTCCATGCAGTGGAAAACCTTTGAAGTACGGTTTGGTAAGGAGTGGGAGCGCTCTCAGGATGGCGCTGAACTTCGGTTTGATGCCTTTCATTTCAATGAAGGTCATCCCGAAAACAATCACAGAGACGGATTTGGTTTTCAAGCAGTGGCCAGAAAAGATATCAATTCAATTGTGAGTGCCGAAGCCGGAGTGGGTCCCTATTTTAGTATGAATACGACGATAATTGATAGTGTCGAGTATGATGATCCTCGATTGGGAGCGATGGTGACAATGGCAATTCTAGCGAATATGGATCGCCTTTCGCCAGGGTTGCACATGCGATTTGCGGTGAATCATGTAACTATGCCTGGAGCTGCTTCATCCAACGCTTTTTTGGTTGGAATAGGTAAAGATTTTGATCCTGTTTATTCTCGCGGAAGAGCAGATTCTTATGCTGATTCAACCTGGTATGGCGTGATGGTCGGAGATTCAAAAACGAACCACGGCGGGACGGCTGCTGCTGTCGGGACGGCCATTGAAGTTAAAAAATACTTTGAGCCTCAGTGGGCGACTTCAATTTCCGCCATTGTGGAAGGTGATGATAAAAGTCGGGTAGATAGAAATGGAGTGGCGGTTCAAGGTTGGTTTGTGCAACCCCTCAATGACAAGTGGAGTGCCAGTGCCGGTGTTGGGCCGTACGTTGCCGTGAATCGCAGGGATTCCGGTGAGCCCGAGTTGGATGGTTTGATCACAATTCAAGTGGAGCGTTCCATAGGGAAGAATTGGAAAATCTATGCGAACTTTAACAGGATCGCCTCGTTTAAGAAGAACAATGACAGGGACATGGGGAGAATTGGAATCTCCAGGCAGTTCAATTTGCGGTAGGGTCCTTTTCAACAGTGTCTTTGCCAACGTCTTCGGGACATAGGATATCCAGCCATTTGTAAGCTTCGTCGGCTTGTTTGCTTGCGAGACTTCCCTCGGGGCGTCCCATACTGTCACCGGTTTTTACTTCCTGGCGAACCTTTAAACAGTCGGATGTCTTAATCTCTTTGCTGTTCGCAAGCTTGAAGACAGGTTCTAAAGTATAAAATAAAAGAGAGACTTCTTGCTCAGCTTTGTCGCCAGCTTTGGGGTTCTCTTTTTCATATTGATCTAAAGCACTCTTAAAGGACTTCTCTAAGTCTTTAATTTTTTCGAATTTTAAAGGGGACTCTTTCTGGGCGATTGAACGAAGGGACTCTGATTCCTTGTAAAGATCAGAAACCACTTTAAGTTTTACAGCTAAGGCTACTGAGTTCGAAAGAAGAATGAGTGAAGTAAAAATCATTACGGAGCGACGCATGTGTCACCTCGCAGGTCTTCTGGTGTGGGTGAAGTCTTGTTCATGTTGGTCATGAGTTCCTTCATCTTATCATTGGTCTGACTGACATAGTCGCTTTTTTGTGTGACTTGTTTGATAACCTCAAAGGGTTTCGAGCGATTGTTGAGGCGCAAAGTGCGAATCAGGGATTTGGCCTGAGCAGGGCCACCTGGTCCATAGGCCACCAAAGTCAGTGTATTTACCACATCATTGTATTTGAGCAGTGCCGGGGCGCGATCCGCCAAAGCTTCTTTGATAAAATGATCGCGAGCATAGACATAATATCCTAACCCGTAAACCAGGCTTCGTCCCAATCCTTCGCCAACACTTAACCATGAACAATAGTTCTTCTTGGAGCCCGGTGAAGGAGGAGGAGTTGTTAATTCCTTTTCAATAATTTTCTTAAAAGGGGCGCAAGCGGGGTTGGGATTGGCTGCTAAAGTTTCAAGAATTGAATGAGCATTGCCAGGGGTATACTTGTTTTGTTTGATCACGCGTTTGCTCTTGGGGTCGCGCACTTTACTTGTACTCCACCATCCGGCAATTTCATTGACCGGATCGGAAGTAAGTTGACCGATGCCTACGCCGCCTGAATAGCCAATGTAAAAGTTAAAACCAGTTTCGTTATTAATCTTTCGCAGAATCACACGGGGATCGATGGGATCCTCGGCGGGTGACATGCACTTCAAAGCCTGATTGACTGAGTATTGAACAAAATTGAAGGTCTTCTGATCAATGCATGGAACAGATTCTTTGAAGTTTTCAAAGGCAGTGGGTTGTCCCTTTTTGCAAGAGTAGCCTAAATTTCCCACTTCACGTTGCATGGAGGCCTGAATGCACTCGGCTTTAATTCTGCCACTCGGAAGTGCAGATCGAACGACCTTGTTAATGTCATTTGCAGTCTTAATGGGAGTGCTCGGCGGAGGGCAATCAGTCTTTCCTATAGAGGCCAAGAATGCTTTGGTAAGCGGGTCGTTAGCTGTCTTAAGGGCGTTGTTGATGCTTTGATTCTTACCCAGGCCGCGAGTGCCTTGTGGATCGTTGGCGCAGGTATTGGCTGCAAACGAGTGGTTTGCCTTCAATAAGACCAATGATAAAAGAATTAGTACGTAAGTCCGCATCAGTGGATCTATCGGACTTTGTTTTGTGGCGCTTAAAATATCTGGGAGCAATCTAGGTGAAGGTCTGGTTGAGTCACAGGTTAAATCTCAATCCAGAACGTTATCCCTGCGTTCTGGATTGAAATCTACGTGACGGCGACACTATTTAACCAAATATTCTTTCCAGCGATTTAAAAGCGACGGAGTCATTTGCGTGTAACAAACGGTGCCTTCAGTTGCGGATTCTTTGCGTAGAATCTGTGCCTCGCGTCCCAGGTCGAAGATTTTATATTCTTCAGCGCGTGGGAAATAGAGCTGCACATCCTGCTGCATTTCAGAAACCATCTGAGCCATCAAACGTTTGAGTTGTTCAATACCTTGTCCGGTCAGAGCGCTGACGAAAACGCGTGGGTATTGCTTCACTCTAAATTGTCGTTCTAAAGGTGCGATATCACTTTTATTGAAGACATGGATGATCTTTTTGTCGGCCCAATTGAACTCTTTAATAAGTTCTTCAACGACTTCAACCTGTCTTTCCATATTTGGAGAAGACAAATCCACCACATGCAAAAGGACATCTGCTTCTGCAGATTCTTCAAGTGTTGCTTTAAAGGCCTCGATCAATTGAGTTGGTAGCTTGCGAATGAATCCAACCGTGTCGGTGACAACCGCCGGAGGTCCGTCATTCAAAAAGATTTTGCGGGTCGTTGGATCAAGGGTGGCGAAGACTTGATTCTTCGCCATCACCTGGGCGCCAGTGAGTTTATTCAGCAGGGAGCTTTTCCCTGAGTTGGTATAACCAATCAAAGCAAAGGAAGGGATTTCATGGCGACGACGGGATTGTCTGTGTTGCGCGCGATTTTTACGAACACCTTCAAGTTTTTCTTTAATGATGGCCACGCGCTCACGGATGCGGCGACGATCGTTCTCAAGAGCCGTCTCACCAGGGCCGCGGGTGCCGATACCACCACCTTGGCGGGAAAGTGATTCCAGCCAGGCGCCAACCATGCGGGGCATTTGATCCAAAAGCTGGGCCAACTCCACTTGAAGTTTTCCTTCAAATGTTTGAGCTCTTTGCGCGAAGATATCCAAGATCAATTGATTGCGGTCAATCACTCGAGCCTTAACAATCTGTTCTAAGTTACGCTGCTGAACTCCGGAAAGTTGGTGGTCCATCACGATTAAATTGGCTTTGCTATCGCGAACCATCTCGGCAACTTCTTCGACCTTGCCGGATCCGATGAGGGTGGCAGGATTCCAGGAAGGAAGAACTTGAATAATAGAACCAACAACTTCTCCGCCAGCGGCGACGACAAGTTCTTCTAATTCCAACAAGTTTTCTTTGATTTCGGTGAGAGGTTCGGACTTCAATCCGACACCAATGACAATGGCTCTATCGTGGGCTTGGACCTTAGCTTGAGTTTGATTAGTCAAATCTAGCAACCCTCCATTAGTCTTAATGGTAGCACCGCTGCGGCGTTCGTCAAAGTTAAATTTTCATTTGAATTGGCCTGTTTTGGCCCTCGAAGAGAGCAGGTCGAATGGTGAAAAAACGGTTAATTATTTTCTCAAATTTGCATAAAAAAAAGGACCGCCGGAGGGCAGTCCTTTGACTAAATTAAATTCGAAGTCGGGCTATTTTTTAGCGCGAGATTTCAAAACCTCAGTGATGTACTGTGCTTCCAGGGCTGTGAAGACAACCGAGTTCACGATGCCATCCACAGTTGTTGTTCTTTGCAGAACATTTGATGATCTTCTAACTCCGGAAAGGAATGGTCCAATCACTTCCACTTTTCCAACTTGTTGGATCAGCTTGTAGGCGATATTGGCAGATTCCAAATTAGGGAAGATCAGTACGTTGGCTCCGCCTTTAAGGTCAGAGAACGGGAAGAGTCTTTCCATGATTTCTGGGTTCACTGCTGTGTCCGCCTGCATATCACCATCGGCCATGATTCCAGGGCGTAGTTTTTTCAGCAACTCAGCCGCTTTCTTCATTTTGGATGGCGTGCCTTCGCTACCGCTAAAGTTGGAGTAACTGAGCATGGCTACTTTAGGTTCAATGCCGAAGTACTCAACGATGTTAGCCGCTTGCAAAGCAATTTGTGCGCACTGTTCTGCTGTAGGGTTGAAATTCACCGTGGTGTCCGCAAGGATCAAGAACTTGTCTTCAAGAAGAATAATGTTCAAGCCCGCAGGTACGCCGCCTTCATAGACGCCCACAGTTTGCAAAATAGGTTTCACGGCGTCTGCATAATTGATGGAAGCTCCGTTGACCACGCCGTCGGCATCCCCCATGGTGACCATCATCGCTGCAAAGTAATTAGGATCCGCCATAAGGCGTTCCGCCTCACGCATATTGATGCCTTTGCGTTGACGAAGAGTGTAGAGTTTTTCCACATAGCTGAAATATTTTGGATACTGAGCAGGGTGGATGATCGGCACATCTTTCAATGAAGGAATATCAAGTGCCGCAATTTTTTCTTTTACGCGATCTGGGTAACCCAGCAAAATAGGCTGGCAGATCTTTTCTTCCACCAAAGTCGCCAAAGCTTTCAATACTTTTGAGCTGGTTCCCTCAGGGAACACGATGCGTGGAAGTTGACCGCCATTGGCTTGTGAGTTTTGGTGAACGCGGTTGATCGCTGAACGGATGAATACTTTTGAAGGGCCTTGAAGTGCTTCCAAAGATTCGCGGTAGTGATCCCAGTCTTCAATTGGACGACCTGCAACACCAGAATCCATTGCTGCTTTTGCAACAGCCGGAGCCACCCACATCAAAACGCGGGTATCGAATGGTTTTGGAATCAAATATTCGCGACCAAACTTAAAGCTCTTGCCGCCATAAGTTGCAGAGACTCTGTCGGGAACGTCTTCACGAGCCAATTTTGCCAAGGCTTGAACAGCCGCGAGTTTCATTTCTTCGTTGATCTGTGTGGCGCGAGTATCCAGGGCGCCGCGGAAGATCGAAGGGAATCCAAGCACATTGTTTACTTGGTTCGGATAGTCAGAACGGCCGGTGGCAATAATCGCATCCGGACGAGCTGCGCGGGCTTTGTCTGGAGTGATTTCTGGTTCAGGATTTGCCATGGCAAAAATAATAGGATCTTTCGCCATATCTTTTAGCATTTCCGGAGTGAGGGCGCCGGCTACAGAAAGACCCACAAAAACGTCAGCACCGCGAAGTGCTTCGATGAGAGTGCGCGCTTCAGTTTCAGAGGCGAAGTACTCTTTGTACTTATTCATTCCCGCAGTACGACCTTTGTAGATCACGCCTTGAGAATCGCACATGATGATATTTTCGCGACGAACACCCAGTGAAATGAAAATCTTCGCGCAAGAATTTGCAGAAGCTCCGGCGCCGTTAACGACGATGCGGATCTGATCCATTTTGCGATTGGTAACAGCCGCTGCATTCAAAAGAGCTGCGCCAGAAACAATGGCTGTTCCATGCTGATCATCATGGAACACCGGAATTTTCATTTCTTTTTTCAAACGCTCTTCAATTTCAAAACACTCTGGAGCTTTGATATCTTCCAGATTGATACCACCAAAGGTAGGTTCCAAAACTTTCACCGCGTTACAGAAAGTGTCGACGTCATTCGCAGCGACTTCGATGTCGAAAACGTCAATGCCAGAGAATTGTTTGAAAAGAATCCCTTTGCCTTCCATCACCGGCTTGGAAGCGTGAGGCCCGATGTTGCCCAAGCCCAGAACCGCAGTTCCGTTGGAGATAACGCCGACCAAGTTTCCTTTTGCCGTATAGTCGTAAACTTTTGAGGCGTCTTTAGCGATCACTTTGCATGGAGCTGCAACACCCGGAGAGTAAGCAAGAGAAAGATCTTTTTCAGAAACGCAGGGCTTGGAAGAAATGACTTCAATTTTTCCTGGTTTGCCGCGTGAATGGTATTCAAGAGCCTCTTGGTCGAAGTTGTTGGTAGCGCCAGTTTTGATGTCGTTCTTGATGTCCGTGTTCTTGTCCAAGGATTCTCCTTTACCTCATTACTTTAACGAAGCCCTGCTGAGAATTTTCATCAAGCCTTTTGGGGGCTTAGAAGGGTTTCGGTAACAAGTGCTCTTACTCTAACGGATGGGGGTCAAGGGGGTCAATGAATGGGGGCTGTTGGCGCGGGGGGTAAAGGGTGATGCTGTGAGGCAATTTAACCACACTTCAGGCCTTAGACCTTCTGGGGAGGCGTCCAAAATCTCGACAATCAGGAAGAATATGGAGGGTCGAAGAGTGGCTCTTTAGAATGGAGCGGGCATGCTTTATATTCGGTGTTTTCTGGGTGTCACCTCTGGTTTCGTCTTTGGGAGACATCCATGACAATTGTGGAGCAACTTATGAGAATTTGTCGTGCCTTCATTGTGGTTTGTTTGCTGGCTATTTTGTGGCAAACGATTGCTATGGAGTCAGCTCTTGCTCAAGAACAAACGGCCTCTTTTGTAGGCAGTTTGGGGCGTTTCGCAAAGCCCGGTCAAAGACAGGCTCTTCCAGGGAAATTTCTTCGCAAACAAATTCAGGATTCAACGGGATTTCCCCTAAGAACAATCGGACATATAGAAACTTCGGGCAGAAAGCTCGGCAGCTGTACGGGAACCTTGGTAGGGGATCGTTATGTGCTGACGGCCGCTCATTGTGTTTATAATCTTGAAACGAAAATGTGGATCAATGATTTAAAGTTCATTCCCGGTCAGACGGGACAGAACATTATGACTTTTGATCCGGTAGATTGGGAGCGGGTCTATGTTCCTCAGAGATATTTAGAGTTCGCTCAAAAATCAAAAGCGCCAGAAGCTTACGCCTATGACTATGCGATTATCGTCTTGAAAGATAAGGTCGGTGAGCGTTTGGGGTGGCTGGGTTTTTCGACGGTGGATGCACAAGTAAATGCCTACTCGGCGGTGTCGATCTCGGGATATCCGGGGGATAAGGATCGCGGCACTCTCTGGGATGTGAACTGTCCTATGGAGCGTCGAGGTTCGCAGTGGCAATTTCAATGCGATTCGTTTCATGGGATGTCGGGCAGTGCCCTGCGCGTTCCCAAAGCTGACAATTCAGGAAGCATCATTGTTGGTGTTTTGGATTGGGGTCAGGAAGATAAACCAGGAATGGAAAATTACAATGGTGGCGTGGCCATCACATCTGAGGTTTTTGCACAGCTAAAAAACTGGCTCAATGATCAAGCGGATTCGACGACGGCAGTTTTGGAGAACAATCTCCCTGAAACAGTCGAGATCTATGTTCGCAACTCATGCCCGGAAGCGACGAAAGCCAAAGTGGCAGTTCGCTATTTATCAGCAGAGAATCAATGGATTCAGTCTGCTCAATGGGTGCAAGTTGAAGCCGGTGAAACTATTAAACTGGCGAGAACTTTCCCTGGGATCGAATACTACTTCTTTACCGCCAAGGCGGACGGTGGTTTGCTGTGGAAGGGGGACTCTTTGGCTTACATTCAAGGTCGCCCTGAATACATGTTGAAGGTCGATCTTGGCGAAGATGTTTTCGCAAAGGGCATCGAAGTTCGTGATCTGACTTGCAAACCCTAGTGAGTCAGAGCTGAAACCGCCTCCTCTCTGAGTGGAAAACTCCCAAAAAAAGACCGCCCCCCTAAGAACGAAGAACGCTCACAAATAGAGTTCTGTTTCTATTTCGTGCGTTTACAGTCGAAATTTTAATAACATAGAATACCTAGACCACGCCGAGGTTGTGAGTAACCTAGACCAGGTTCTCATATCTGCCTCTCTTTTCTTTTGTGGATCTGCCGAAAAGTGCTACGATTTTCAATGTTTACATAATCTTTGTGCAATTTAGCAACTAGGAGTTTCTATGAAGTCACCACGCGATGTGGTTCTCGTTGAAGGAGTTCGCACTCCCTTCGCAAAAGCTGGAACAAAACTTAAAAAAGTACACCCCGCAGATTTGGGCAAAGTTGCTTTGAAGCAATTGATTGCGCAAACGAATTTAGATGTGAACCTAGTTGATGAAGTCATTATCGGCAACACGGGAAATCCTGCGGATGCCGTGAATATCTCACGTGTGGTCGCTTTGAATGCGGGCATTCCGTTGAAAACTTCGGCTTACACAGTTCATAGAAACTGTGCGTCTGCATTGGAATCCATTTCGAATGGTTTTGAAAAGATCAAATCGGGAACAATGGATGTTGTGCTTGCCGGTGGTACAGAGAGCATGTCGCAAATGCCGACTCTTCAGCCGAAAAAGTTCCAGGAAATTTACGAAAAACTTTTCGCAGCAAAAGGTCCAAAGCAAGCTTTGCCTCTGCTGTGGTCGCTCTTTAAAGCGGACGTGAAACAAATCAAAGCGCTGCTTCAGGGAAACATGAAGGATGAGTATTTCCCGCAGATCGCCGTTATGTTGGGACTGACAGATCCTTTTGTCGGTATTAACATGGGGCAAACAGCAGAGATCTTGGCTAAAGAATGGGGCTTGTCTCGTGAAATGCAGGATAAGTTTGCATTGCGTTCTCACTTGCTAGCTGCAAAGGCGATGAAAGAAGGTCGCTTAAAAGAAGAAATCACTCCGGTCTATCTGGCGCCGGAATACAAAGAAGTGATTTCAGAGGACATTGGTCCTCGTGAATCACAAACTATTGAAGCTTTGACGAAGTTGAAACCGTTCTTTGATAAAGCCACGGGCTCAATCACTGCCGGCAACTCGTGCCCGATCACGGATGGGGCCGCGATGGTGCTTTTGATGTCTCGTGAAAAAGCAGAGTCATTGGGTTACAAGCCACTAGCGACAATTCGTTCCTACGGTTTCGCGGGTCTTGAGCCAGAGCGCATGGGACTGGGTCCTGCGTACTCAACGCCGTTGGCATTGAAACGTGCGGGTCTTTCATTGAAGGATATCGGCCTTGTGGAATTGAATGAAGCCTTTGCGGCGCAAGTGATGGCCTGCCAAAAAGCTATGGCATCTGACAAATTTGCTCAAGAAAAACTGGGCCTCGCTTCCAAAGTGGGTGAGATCAGTGATGATATCTTGAATGTAAATGGTGGCGCGATTGCCTTTGGTCACCCAGTGGGTGCAACAGGCACTCGTATTGTTCTGACATTGGCTAAAGAAATGAAACGCAGAAACACTCAATTCGGCTTGGCGACACTTTGTATCGGTGGCGGTCAAGGTGGATCTATGATTTTGGAGAATGAAGGGTAGAACCGATGAAAACGGCCCGATCGACTGCGTTGTCGGGCCCTTCGCTTCACTCCGACGTGGCGCTGCCACGCCAGCGTTTCGCGAAGAACCCTCCGCCTTGCGCTCGGACCGTTTTGATCGGTTCCGTTATGCGGGGATTTTTTAGTTTTTTTATTTTTGCAGCTTTAGGAGTTTCATAATGTCTATTCAAGAAAGTATTAAGATTGTACCTCAAGGGGATGTTGCGGTTGTTGAGTTTGATCTCGTGGGTGAGAAAGTTAATAAATTTTCCACTCCTGTGATGACAAGACTTAAAGAAGTTTTGGAAGAGCTGAAAAAGTCTTCTTACAAAGCTGTGATCTTCAAGTCTAATAAGCCAAAGATTTTTATTGCTGGCGCAGATATCGAAGAAATTAAAAGTATGACCACAAAAGAACAGTTTGAAGCGGCTGTTAAAGGTGGTCAGGAAATCATGAATATGGTGGAAGATCTTCAAATCCCTACTATCGCGTCTGTTAACGGTGCGTGTATGGGGGGTGGTTGTGAGTTCATCATGTCTTGTGACTATCGTATTGCTTCAGAAGACTCTTCAACAAAGATCGGTCTTCCAGAAATCCAATTGGGTATCTTGCCAGGTTTTGGCGGAACTCAACGCATGCCTCGCATGATCGGCTTGCAGGCGGCATTGGATATCATTCTTGCTGGCAAAGCAGTGAATGCAAAGAAGGCGTTAAAAATCGGTCTTGTCGATAAAGTTGTTCATCCAAATCTTTTGGATGAACAAGCCATGAAATGGGCTAAAGAGATTATCGCTGGCGGTGCTAAAAAACGTCGTAAGAAATTCGCGGCGAAAGGCCTTGTTAATAAAGTTCTTGAAGGCGTGGGACGCGGAATTGTCTTTAAAAAGGCTCGCGAAGGTGTGATCAAGGCAACGAAAGGTCATTACCCAGCTCCGCTTGAAGCTTTGGCAGTGATCCAAAAAACTTATGGCATGTCGGATCGTGAAGCAGGTATGCGTATTGAGCGCGAAGGTTTCTGTAAGCTTGGCGTGACGGATATCTCTAAAAACCTGATCAGCGTTTTCTATTTGACTGAAATGGTTAAAAAGCAAACGGGTGTGACGGGCGTTCAAGTGAAACCGAAGGATGTTAAAGCAATCGGTATCTTGGGTGCAGGCACCATGGGTGGTGGTATTGCTTATGTCGCTGCCGATAAAGGAATCCAGGTTCGCATGAAGGACTTGAGTTCTGATGCTTTGGGTAAGGGCTTGAAGCATGCAAGCGATTTGTGGATGAAGCTTTTGAAACGCAAATCTATCGACAAATATCAGTTCCAACAAAAAATGGACATGGTTTCAGTTTCAACGGATTACTCTGGATTCAAAAATCTGGATGTCGTCGTTGAAGCAATCGTTGAAGATATGGGTATCAAACAAAAGGTCATCGGTGAGTGTGCAGGTCAAATGCGCCCAGACGCGATCATCGCAACGAACACCAGTTCTTTGTCAGTGACTGAAATGTCCAAAGGTCATCCTCGTCCAGAATATTTTGCAGGTATGCACTTCTTCAATCCGGTGAATAAAATGCCGTTGGTGGAAGTAATCCGTGGCGAAAAAACTTCTGACGAAACAATCGCGACGATCTTCGAGTTAACAAAACGTATGGGTAAAATGCCTGTCGTGGTGAAAGACGGACCAGGCTTCCTGGTCAATCGTTTGCTTCTTCCTTATATGGGCGAGGCGGCGTTCTTGATGCAAGAAGGTATGAGCATTGAAGCGGTCGATAAGGCTTACGTCAAAGAGTTCGGAATGCCAATGGGGCCCTTTGAGTTGATGGACGAAGTCGGTCTTGATGTTTGTATCAAAGTTTTGAAGATCTTCAAAAAATCTTTCGGCGATAGAATCGAATTGGCTCCTTTGATGGAACAACTCGGCAGCTCTGGACGCTTGGGTAAAAAGAATGGAAAAGGTTTCTACCAATACAGTTCTGACGGTAAGCGCGGCGATGTGGATCAAACTGTCTATGCAGCTCTAGGTTTGGGCGCGGCAACCAATCCTTATGACTCAAAAGAGTGTATCGAACGCGGTGTCTTCGCGATGATTAACGAATGTTCTCTAGCCTTGTTGGAAGATCATATCGTTGAAACACCTCACGAAGTAGACCTCGCAATGATCATGGGTACAGGTTTCCCACCATTCCGCGGAGGCTTGCTAAGATACGCAGACTCAGTAGGCACTCAGTACGTCGCAGATCAACTGGCAACCTACGCAGTCAGCCGCAAGGCCGCCCGCCTAAAACCAGCAACCCCTCTAACAAACTTGGCCAAAGCCAACACCAAGTTCTACAAGTAGGGCGCTCACAGGTACGCCGTACCTTTTTGAGGCTCGCCGCAGCGTAAATAAAAAAGCCGAAGAGTTTTCTCTTCGGCTTTTTTTTTTATTCCACACGTTTGCAGGCAAGGTCGATTGTGGTTCCGTTTTCGAAATGGAGAGTTGAGAAGAAGTGCTTTCTTTCCGGGTTGTAGATGGTTTCTTTGTCGAAATGTGCAGTGAATTTGGAGTCGGGCGTTTTAAACCAAAGATCGAAATCAATAGCGAGAATTTCTTTGTCTGTTGTGAGTGTGATGAGGTCTTTGGACTCTTCTAGAGTGAGTGAATAGAAGTTGTCCTGATTGTCGTTTTTGAGCTGTGCGACGATCATGGGATTTGTTTTGTGCACATAGAATTTAATGAGGTCTAAATTTTCATTGTCGGTTTTGCAGACTGCGACCATGTCGGTCTTTTTCAGAAGATCTGTGATAGCGAGAGGTTGGGCTTTTGCAGTCAATGAAAAGATTAAAATTGAGAAAATAGGTGCGGCAAAAAGTGCAGGTCGCATGACGAATTCCTTCTTGAAGTTGTTGGGGGAAGGAAAACTTTAGCGATGAATGAACTGGGCTGGAAGAAATTTACAATTTTAATATTGCAATGTGTGCCCTGAGTTTCGAGGTGGGGATCATTCGCGCCGATGATGGATTCGACGCGAATATTTTTGCTATAAATCGTCTTAATTAGATGTCTTTACCGAGGGATTTATTAAGTCCCTTGTGAGAAAGCACAAACAGAATTCCCGGAACCAAGGCCAACACGGCTAAGAATAGGAAGAACTCGTTTTTTGGCATTTTCTCGTAATAAGAGCCAATCCAACCGGCAACATAGTTTCCAAAGAAAGTTGCCAAGAACCAAACTCCCATCATCATTGAAACAATCTTTGCCGGAGCAACTTTTGTAACCAACGACAAACCAATAGGAGAGATGTAAAGTTCGCCAATGGTGAGCATAAACGTCGAACCCAGCAACCATAGAACGCTGCCTTGACCTCCACCAACAGCTTTTGCCGCTAGATACATGATCAACAGTGCCGCGGTTCCCAGGAAACAGCCGATGGCCATTTTCATCGCCGTGGAGGGCTCTTGGTTGCGGCGGGATTGCCAAGCCCAAACGCGATCCAATACCGGCGCAAAGAACACAATCACCAACGGATTGAAGCTTTGGTACCAAGTGGACGGGATATTAAAGCCAAAGAAGTTCCAATCCGTGCTTTGGTCAGCCCAGAGCTGCAGGGTATTTCCTTGTTGTTCATAAACACCCCAGAAGAAAATCGTTACCAAGCACAAGAATGTCAAAGCCCAGGTGCGGGTCCATTCTGATTTGGTTAATGGCTGATGGGCCTTTGCTTCAATCTCCTGGATGCTTTTCTTATTCATCACTTCAGGAAGATTTTTTCCGCCAAAATGATAAGTTAGCAAGCCGATGATCATGCCGACGCCCGCAGCCCCAAAGCCCCAGTGCCATCCCACTTTTTGTCCCAAGGTTCCGCACACCAAAGGAGAAAAGATCGCACCCAAGTTGATGCCCATGTAAAACAACGTATAGGCACCATCACGGCGTTTATCCCCTTGAGGGTAGAGTCCACCCACCTGTGTGGAGATATTGGGCTTAAAGAAGCCATTGCCAAGAATAAGAAACATCAAAGCGGGGAAGAAGAGGCTTTCGACGGCCATCAGGAAGTGACCGATGGCCATTAAAATACCACCTACATAAACGGCACGTCTTTGTCCCCAATATCTGTCCGCAATCATCCCGCCAATAAAGGGGGTGAAATAAACCAAGCCTGTATAAAGGCCGTACACTTGAGAAGAAAGTGCCTGGGTGCTCATGGGGCCAAACATACTCACAATCATGGACTGAATAGTTTCAAATCCCCAGATATGTCGGCCATTTTGAGCTTCAATAAAAAGGTACTTAGTCATGTAAAGCACCAGGAGGGCTCTCATGCCGTAATACGAGAATCTCTCCCACATTTCAGTTAGAAAGAGGGTAAAAAGTGGACGAGGGTGACCAAAGAAAGTCTTCTCCGCTGTTGCCTGTGCCATGCTTCTCCTGTCGAGTTTCTTTATAGTAATTTAACTTATTTTCAGGGCCCTTTAGATCTTGGACAATCTTTGGCATAAATGTCACTTGAAAAGTGGAGGGACTATCGTGGCATTAAATAAGCACGTCCTTGTATTGAGCGCCTTGTCTACAGCATTGATTTTCACAGGATGCACGCAGGAAAAAACTAAAATCGTCGAAGCTAAGCAAGCGCCGGCTCAGATGAGCATGAACTTCACGAAAGCCAAAGCACAGGATTGCACCCAGGCTTCTTGCATTACCATCAGTAAATCTTCCTTAGGTAAAATCTTTTTGTTGATCGCTTCCGGGAAGACCGGAGGATCGACACCGCAATGGTACGATCTAAAACCTCAAGTTGTGAGTTTTGAAAAATCCGGATCCAAGATTGGTTTGTTGGGGCAAAACTACAACAGCATTTACGAAGAGATTCAAACGGTCAATTTGATACAAAGCTTTGCGATTCTCAGCGAAGATGAAACGTCTATCACTTTTGACTTGGGCGATGGCTTTAAAAGTTTTATCGCGCAAAATTCCTATGATGTCGATGCAGTGCGCGGAATGAATAACGATCTCACGGAGAGCTCTTACAGCACAATCCCAGTGTCAGACTCCTTTATTCGTAATATTAAATTCGACGATAAAAATATTGAGCTCGAGCAGATCTCCAAAGTTCCAAGCACCGTTATTAAGGCCGGTTCTGATAAATCAAAATTGGGCGTTGATACGCGTGAGGAAACCTTGTTGATGAACGTGCAAATTCGTTCCTACAATCTGGATCCTGAATTCAAGCCCAAAGAATACGATGCCTCTCGCCGCGTGGGTTTCTTTGTGACGAAGATCGCAAAGAAGGGCTACAGCAAAGAGATCTCCAATCTTATTTCCAAATGGGATCTCAGCCCTTCCAAGGGACCAGTGAGAATCAGAATCTCGGCCTCCGTTCCCGCAGACTATGTTCAGGCAGTGACTGAAGGCGCTCTTTACTGGAACCATGTCTTTGGACGTGAGATTGTTAAAGTTGAGCCGGGTGTGCAGATCAAAGATGCCAACCCTGAAGATCGTAGCATCATGATTCGTTGGATTGACTGGTTGGATGCAGGAGCAGCTTATGCGATCAGCCAATCGGATCCGTTAACGGGAGAGATTCTTCGTGCGCAAGTGTTTATGCCCTCCGTATTTACGAAGGTGGGTTCCGCCGATCTCGTTGATCTGAATGACAAAGCTCCGGTGGTGGTCAATGGAGCCGTGGCTTGTGATTTCTCACAAACTTTTAAGGACCTCAATAAATTGGCTCGTGAAGCCACAGACTCCCAAAGACTTCGTTTGGCTCAAGATAGCGTTCGTGCAACGGTGGCTCATGAGCTGGGACATGCTTTCGGTCTTCGCCATAATTTTGCGGGTTCTTTCTCTTCCAAGGTTTCTGTAGAGCAGATTAAAGAAGCCGCTAAGACTTACTTGAAAGACAAAGAGCATCCAGGTCTTGAGACGACGACGTCCATTATGGACTATGTAAGCGGTATCGATAACATCCTGTCTTCAGCGCGCACTAAATATTCAGCTTTGTCTTACGATAAGATGGCGATGGACTGGGCTTACTCTGGTGATAACAGTGCTTTGAGCGAAGCGGTTTCAAAATACTGCACAGATGATGATATCGCCTTGGGCAACAGTCAGGGGTTGAGCGTTTACGGTTGTGAACGTTTTGATGCCGGCAATAATCCAATGCTCAGAAAATACCTGGATGCAAAAGATGAGAAAGAGAATCTCGTCAATGTTCTGTTCGCATCTATTATCGGTCGCATGTATCCAGGGGATCGACCTGATGTGGTAAATAACTTGGAATCTGTTCTGAAAGACACGGTGAAATGGGCAAAAGCGGACATGACTCCGTTGGGTTTTGTGAGTCAGGTTTTGTTCGACTATTCTAAAGATGGCAATCCAGCGGCCACGTTTGCGTCACTTGACTATGTCAAGGCAGGTAAAGTTCTTTACTCTCGTTATGGCCAGGATGCAGCCCTCAAAGAGCAACGTGATAAAGATCTGGAAGCTGCTGGTGGATATGCAGCTCTCTTGAATGGCCTTCTAAGAAATACCGATGGCACTATTGATACGACGTGGATTCAGCGTCAAGTCGATGCGTTGATCGCAAGTGGTTACTTGGATAAAGGGAAAACCCTTTCAGGTCGTGAGTATGTTCTAACCACGGAACAACGCGCGAAGGTGATCTCATTCTTCCAGTCTTTGGTTAAAGCGAACGAGAAAGTAGTCTACGCCGGAGTACAGGCTCTTCTGCCTAAGAACAACGAAGTTGTGGAAATGCAGGATGGTTCGAAAACTAAAGTAACAGCAGTCTTGCCATACGGACTTGTGAATAGCGAGGAAGCGGCGACTTTGACTCAGTTGTCTTTGGATTTGCTTCTTGAAAATGCCGGTCAAACTTTGACGGCGGTTGTTGGCGAGGCAAAAACTCCAGTCACCTTACCGGTGCGCTTCTTGACGATAGAGGAAAGACTGGCTTCATTAAAGCTTCTTTCGACTCAAGGTTTGAACTTTGGTCAGGAGTTGAATAAAGCCAATGTGAAAGCCTCATTGACGGCTGTTGTGAATGACTTCTTGAAGCAGGCGGGCGTTGCAGATCTAAGTTTGCTTCCAGCAGAGCAAAGAAAAACCCTGCCAGCTGATTTGTTGGCGAAAGGTTTGATCGATGCTAAAGGCAGCTACTGGCTGACTTCAGAACTCACTGTTCTTGCTGCCTTCGATCAAGTGAAGTAGTGGTTATACGCGCCGAGTGAAGCAAAAGGTGCCTGGCACCTTTTGCGGCGAGCACCTTTTGCGAAGAATTTAGACAGTCGCGTACTGAAAGCGGCACCTGAGGCCGCTTTGTCTCAGGGTGAAACACTTTTCCAGTGCCATCTCCAATATACTGGGTTTCCCGTGGTCCAAGCCTTGCCTTAGTACTTTGGCAGGAGGCTACCATGAAACAATCAATCCTTTCTAAAATGATCCTAGGCGCGCTACTTGCGGGTTCCCTTGGAATGACTGCATGTGCGAAGAAGGACGACTCAACAGTTCGAGTCGCGGGTCGTGGTGGCGCAGTCACTTCTGGTGGTGGCTCAGTAACTCCAGAGAACACTGCAACTTGCAGTAACGGTCAAACTGGTACCGGAACTTTGCAAGCCACTAATGAGGCAATCTTGGCTTTGGTTTCTGCGACGATCAGCCCGGAAAGCTTCCAAGGAATTTGCAAAAAGAATTTCAGTGCTTCGTTGAAGTTTGATAGCAGCGGTAACGTTGTCAGCTCAGGATCATCCATCTTGATTCAAATTGTCGATGCTTTGGTGGGTCAGGTTTACCAAGGCAAAACAATCCAGGCTTATGAAATCCAATTCGCCAATGCGGTGAGTGGAATGTACAATCGCAATACGGGTTCATTCCAGGTGACATTCGCGGACTCATATGGAAGCTTTGTTATCAGCGGCCAAGTGAATGGTGCAAATGCAACGGGTTCAGTTTATTTCCAAAATAACGTCGCTGTTGCTGGATACTCTCCAGTTGGCGGAACTTTAGGCACATTTACGATCCCTACTGCGGTTCTAATCAAGTAAAGCACCGCGTCTTGCTTCAGCCCTTATCGCGCTCAAAGATAAGGGCATGCCTCAGCGTTTCATATTCGATTCTTCTATTCTGAGTTCAGTCGTAGGTGGTCATTCGGCCATCGATATTCCTAAGCTGAATATTCATACTTTGGACGCAGCCAGCGCTTTTCTTCTTTCCTACGGTTTTGATATCAATGAAAAAAGTGACGTCGAAAAACTAAGCTATTACCACCGTCGTGCTTTGGTTTTGATGATTGAAAAGCTTGGATTCAATGAGGCTGAGATCCCTGATATTTTCAGAGACCTCAAGCAGCTTGGGGATATTCGCAATCTTTTAATTTACGCAAGCACTCAAGATTCAGATCAAGTTCAAATGCAGCGCTGGGCCTGTGCGATCATTCGTTGTATGCACGTTTTTGTGCATGCGGAAAATGATTTATTCAGTTCATTTTCAGAAGAGATCCAGTCGCAGATTTTGACTCCGTTTCAAGACTGCATTCTGCATGATGGAAACACCCATAGAACCGTTTTGAAAGATCCTGCAGGAGAGCTGGATTCCATTGAGCTGCTTGGATTCGAAGTGAAGCCATTTAAGACTTCATCCAGCACGGTGATAAAGCTTTTGGCCAAGCCCGACGCTTTGGCAATGAAGATCTTTGATAAACTGGGTGTGCGTTTTATCACGCGCAATCTGTTTGATACTTTCCAAGTCGTACGTTTTTTGATCAAGCAGAATGTTATCAGCTTTCCGCACATCATGCCGGATCAAAGCTCGAACAACCTCTATCCAGTCGAAGTTTTCATGCAGGTCTGCGATGATCTTTCCCATCGTTTGGATACTTTGGATGAGAAGAGCATTCAAGATGCTTTTGATCAGAAATTGGCAGAGATGGGTGATGGGGTAAAATTCCTGCGCAAGGAGAATTTTTTCTCTGGCGAAGACTATCGTTTTATTAAATTTATTTCCCGTAAGTTGATTCATATCAAACCTCAAGGCAGCAAAGAGGCATTTAGTTTCTTCTATCCTTTTGAAGTTCAGATTATGGATCAATCGGCGCATCAGCGTATTTTGTCTGGCCCCTCAGAGCATCAAGCTTACAAGGAAAGACAAAGAATTGCGGCGCGCAAACGTTTATTTCCTGAATTGAGTTAATCATGTTTTTAAAATTGCTTTCTTATCCTCGATCTTTGATTGGTGTTATTATCTTTATCTTTTTGACTGCGGCCAGTGCGGGCTCTTTGGTCATTGTTAATATCCTTTTTAACAATCGCAAAATCGAAGATCATATCGTGGAGTTTTGGACTCGCAATTCCTGCCGACTGTTTGGTGTGAATGTTGTTGTAAAGGGTTTGGAAAATCGCCCGGAGGGTGGTTTCTTGTATGTCTTTAATCACACAAGCTTCTTTGATATTTTCGCCATGAATGGCTGGCTGGGAAGCTTTCGTTTCGGAGCCAAAATCGAACTTTTTAAAATTCCTGTGTTTGGTGCAGGAATGAGAAGAGCGGGCATTCTTCCCATTGCGCGCAGTCGCCGCGAGGAAGTATTCAAGGTTTATCAAGCTGCTGAAGCGCGCATCAAAGCCGGTGAACGTTTTGCCCTCGCTCCCGAAGGAACGCGCCAAGAAGTTGAAAGCCTGGGGCCATTTAAATCCGGTCCGTTTGTTTTTGCGATCAATGCCAAAGCGCCCATTGTTCCCGTGATTGTCAAAGGGGCCGCCGCAATTTTACCAAAGGGTCATTATATTCCGAATTGGGGTGTCTGGAAGCGCACAATCACCTTGGAAGTTTTGCCGGCTGTGGATACGACTCCTTACACTATTGATCAAAGACCTTTGCTTCAGGAGAAAGTTCGTCAGATCATGGCGCCATATTTCCATGGAGATGATTTCTAATTACGGAGTGACTATGAAAACATTTAAAGAGTTTTGGCCTTTTTATTTGTCAGAACACTCCAACCTCACCAATCGCCGTTTGCATTTTGTCGGAACCTTGTTGGTGCACATCATTTTCATCAGTTTGCTTGTGACCAAGCAATGGGCGTTCGCCTGGGCGCTGCCTATCGTGGGGTATGGCTTTGCTTGGGTGGGGCACTTTATCGTTGAGAGAAATCGTCCAGCGACCTTTAAACATCCTCTATGGAGTTTGCGCGGGGACTTTAAGATGTTTTATCTGATGTTGATGGGGAAACTTTGGAAGTAGAACTAGCGGGGTGCTAGTTCTTAATAACGCTCCAATTGAGATTTGAACTGAAGCTTGAAAGTGAGCTGCGCAGTTTGATTTTGTTCACGCCTGTATCGACATAAATCTGTACCTGTGAATTTGGCAAAGATTCGATTTGGGTCAGTCGCAAAACCTTAGGATTGCGATGAAGTGCGCTTTCAATGGCTTGGGCGATCTGATCCCAGCGAATGAAGGGCTCGAAGCTTTTGCCTTCATTGACGCTCTTATAGGAACCCACAAACCAGTTTCCGTTGGGATGAATATTGACCGGGTAGTTTTGTTTTCCAAACAAAGGAATCAAAGTCCATTTGAGACCATCTTCCGTGCGATAAACACCTTCTGAGGAAACAATTCCACGCAAGGAATCTTTACTCTCAAAAGCGATCGAATAGATTTCTCTCTTCATCAGCTCGTCAGTCGTAATCGTTGTTGAAGATTTCACCTCATCTTCGATGAGTAAATTGCTTTTTTTCCACCAAACTTCGCCGTGACCTTCGAGCTTGCTGCTGGCCCACACATTGGCAGTGGGTTTTAAAATTTCAACGCGGGAAAGGAGCTGTGGACCTGAGGATCCGGAAGGGCGAACCACAACACCACGATGGCTGTTGGTGACGTAACCCAGAATATCTTTTACGGGAACCTGCGTTCCGGCTTTAGTAACCAAAAAGGCGCCGTTGCGATGACTGATCGTCATCCAGTTCCCTTTGGGTGAGTACGCGAGGTTTGCGAAGTCGGCGCGGGAAACAAAATTGTTGATGTCGGCATAACCAATTTTGTTTTCGTATTGAATTTTTAAAAAGCCATTCTCAATTGCCAAAGGAAGAACTCGGCGCAGGCGGGGAATGGTGGTCACGATGCCAGACGGAATTTCAGGGCCCTTGCGCAGATAGGTGTCGATCAAGTTGACGTAAACTCCGGTGTCTTCGTGCTTTGCCTGTAGTAGATGCAAAGGCAGCCAGCCTTCGAGTTTGCCGTTTTTCTCTTTGACGCGAGCCCAGTAAGGGTCCGTTTCGAGAACTTCCAAGGTGGCCTTGGCTGGAAGCACCTTCAGAGCGCGCGCATCTCTTAGATTTTGGCTTAAAAGTTCGCAGCTGGATTTGGTGTCGACATAGCGGGCCGTCTGGATATCGCGCAGGATCTGGTCGCTATCCAGGGCATAAGTTTTATGGTCCCAGGAGACGCTGTAAGAAAGTTCCAGCTCGGTGTGGGTGATCTTGTTTTCAAGCTCGGTTCGACTCGCCTGGCCAGACGGGAAAACGCTCTGTCTGGAACGATAGAAGGAGAGGGCTGAGGTCGCATCCGTACTGAGAGCCGCTTGCGCGACTGTACTGAGCGCGGCGGTGCTTAGCGCGACAAACGCTGGAGGGCTTAAAAGGAGCAATGTAGAAACGCGCATGAGAATAGAACGCATTTCTCTATTTTGGGGGCTTCGCCAAGGTGCTCTCAAGACCAGAACTTTTGACCTCAGGCCTAAGGTAAGGTAGAGGTATCGAGTTTAATAAAAACTCTATTTTAAAAAGCATAAAAAGCGCGCATGAACACAGTAAATGACGTGCAAAATGATGCGCAGAGTTACACGAAGGGGAATGACATGGAAATTAAATTGATCGGCGTTGTTGGCGCAGGACAAATGGGAAACGGGATCGCACAAGTAGCAGCAAACTTTGGTTTCAACGTCATCATGATGGACGTGAACGGAACAGCGCTTGAAAAAGGCATCGCGACGATTTCTGGAAGCTGTGATCGCATCATCAAAAAAGGCGCGATGACGGAGGCTGATAAAGCCACTCTTCTTGGTCGCATCAAAACAACCCATGAGGCGGCAGGCTTGAAAGATTGCGATATCGTGATTGAAGCTGCGACTGAAAATGTTGATTTGAAACTTAAAATCTTCAAAGACCTTGATGCCCATGTAAAAGCTGGCGCGTTGTTGGTTTCCAATACGTCTTCCATCTCAATCACTAAAATCGCTGCGGTGACGAAGCGTCCAGACAAAGTGGCTGGTATGCATTTCATGAATCCAGTTCCTTTGATGAAGCTTGTTGAAGGTATCCGTGGCTTGCAAACTTCAGATGAAACTTTCAAAGCGGTTCGCGCTTTGGCGGAAAAAATGGATAAGGTTTTCGTTGAGTCTGTGAAAGACATGCCAGGATTTATCGTGAATCGCATCTTGATGCCGATGATCAACGAAGCTGTCTACACTCTTCATGAAGGCATTGCTTCCGTAGAATCTATCGACAGTGCTATGAAATTGGGAACTAATCAACCTATGGGTCCTTTGACTTTGGCTGACTTTATCGGTTTGGACACTTGCCTTGCGATCATGAACGTCCTTCATGATGGTTTGGGTGACTCTAAATACCGCCCATGTCCACTTCTTGTGAAATATGTTGAAGCGGGTTGGTTGGGTCGTAAGTCAGGTCGTGGTTTCTACGACTATTCTCAGAAATAAGCATAAGGATTTGTTGTCATGGATGTTTCATATAAAACTCTTCTTCTTGAGCAAAAACCAAATGGCGTGTGGATCCTTACGATCAACCGTCCAGAGGCTTTGAATGCCTTGAATTCGACCGTTCTTAGCGAAATGGGTGAAGTGCTTCGTCAGATTGGCGAAATGTCTTATGTTGATGCTCGCGTTTTGATCATTACTGGCGCGGGTGAAAAAGCATTCGTCGCGGGCGCGGATATCAAGGAAATTCACGAACTTGATGAAGAGAAAGCTTTGACCTTCGCACAGCGTGGTCAAAGTATTTTCCACGAGTTCACATTGTTGAAAATTCCAGTGATCGCAGCGGTCAATGGTTTTGCACTTGGCGGTGGTTGTGAACTCGCTCTTGGTTGTGATTTTATTTATGCTTCTGAAAATGCAAAATTCGGTTTGCCAGAAGTCAGCCTGGGTTTGATTCCAGGCTTTGGTGGTACTGTTCGTATGGCTCGTGCGGTGGGGCAGCGTAAAGCTCGCGAGCTGACCTACACGGGTGGTATGATCACAGCTGCAGAAGCCTTGACCTATGGTTTGGTGAACAAGGTTGTTCCGCAAGCGGAATTGATGACCACGGTGATGAAGACCGTAGATGCAATCTTATCTAAAGCGCCTGTTGCGGTGGGGGCTGCGAAGTTCTCTATCAATCAAGCCTGGGATATGGATGTTGAAGAGGCTCAGAAAAATGAAGCGAAAATCTTCTCTGAACTTTTCCATACAGCAGACGTCAAAGAAGGCACCGGCGCTTTCATTGAAAAGCGCAAAGCAAATTTTAAAGGTGAATAGTTAATGGCATACTCTCCCAAGCATCCAGTTAGAATTGTCACAGCAGCGGCTCTTTTCGATGGGCACGATGCAAGTATCAATATCATGCGCCGTATTCTTCAGGATATGGGCGCTGAAGTGATCCATTTGGGCCACAACCGCTCCGTGAGCGACGTTGTGAAGGCCGTTCTTCAAGAGGGCGCCCAAGGGGTTTGCATCAGTTCATATCAAGGTGGTCACATGGAGTACTTCAAGTACATGCGTGATCTTTTGAACGAAGCAGGTGCTGGCTATGTGCAAATCTATGGTGGTGGCGGAGGCGTGATCGTCTATGATGAAAAGAAAGAGCTCGAGGCCTATGGCATCGCTCAGATCTTCCATCCTGAAGACGGTCGTCGTTTGGGTCTTGAAGGTATGATCGAAATGGTCGTTCGCGGCTGTGACTTCGACCTTCTGGAAAAACAAAAAGAGTTTAAAACTAAGAAGAATATATTTCAGGGCGACACCGTTCCTTCTGTGGAACTGGGTGTGGCATTGACTGCGATTGAAAACGGAAACAAAGATGTTTCACTCAGCAACTTTGGTTTGGATTCATTCAAAGCAAAAAATCCTCCTTTGGTTTTGGGTATTACCGGAACCGGTGGGGCGGGTAAGTCGTCATTGATCGACGAACTTGTTCAGCGTTATTTGAATGCTTATCCGGATAAGAAAATCGCAGTTGTGTGCGTGGATCCGTCCAAGCGCAAAACCGGCGGTTCTTTGCTGGGTGACCGTATTCGTATGAATTCTTTGTCGCGCACAAAAGTGTATATGCGCTCCGTGGCTTCCCGTGGTTCAGGCCGAGAGATTGCTTCTTCTTTGCCGGAGATTTTGAAATTCATCCGTCAACTTGATTTCGATTTTGTGATCGCGGAAACCTCAGGGATTGGTCAAGGAAACATGGCCATTACTGAAGTCAGTGATATGTCGATGTACGTGATGACTTCTGACTTCGGCGCACAGTCGCAGCTTGAGAAAATCGATATGATCGACTTCGCGGATTTGATTGCGGTCAATAAAGCGGACCGTCGCGGGGCATTGGATGCTCTTCGCGATGTGACGAAACAGTACAAGCGCTCTCGCAAGATCTTTGACGAAAAAGTGGAAGTTCCAGTTTATCTGACTCAAGCTTCTCAGTTCAACGACGGTGGCGTGAATAAGTTGTTCTTTAAGCTCGCTGATATGTTGGAAGAAAGACAGAAAGGTCGTTGGGTTGTGGATGCAAACCACAAAGCGAACATCCTTTCAGCAGAAGAACATGGAATCATCTCCGCAGATCGTCAGAACTACCTGGCTGAGATTGTTTCAACAATTCATAAATATAAAAAACGCACGGAAGTGCTGGCCGAAGAGGCTTCAAAACTTGGAAGTCTTCAAAAGCTGGCTCCCTTGTTGGGAACTCCTGCGGAACAAGTGCAAAAAGTGCAAAGTCAGCTGGAAGCGGAATTCACAGCTGAGGAATTAGAATCTTTAAAGGGCTTCGACAAATTGATCGAAAGATATTCTGGCGATGAATTGGTTTTCCAGGTTCGTGATAAAGAACTTCGCCAGACTTTGACTCGTGAATCTTTAAGCGGAACAAAAATCCGCAGGGTTGTTGTCCCTAAAATGAAGGACTGGGGCGATCGCTTCAGATACTTGAAGCTTGAGAATGTTCCCGGTGAATTCCCGTTCACAGCAGGGGTGTTCCCACTGAAACGCGCCGATGAAGATCCCAAGCGTATGTTTGCGGGGGAGGGAACTCCGGAAAGAACCAATCGTCGATTCCATTATTTGACGAAGGGTGAGACAGCTCACCGTTTGTCGACGGCCTTTGACTCCGTTACTTTGTACGGACAAGATCCTGACCAGCGCCCGGATATCTTCGGTAAAGTCGGAGAATCAGGTGTGAGCATCTGTACTTTGAATGATATGAAAAAGCTCTTTGCGGGCTTTGATTTGATCAATCCAAATACTTCAGTCAGTATGACGATCAATGGTCCAGCGCCAATGATCCTGGCTTTCTACTTCAATACAGCGATCGATCAGCAGGTTGAAAAGAAAGAAAAAGAGCTGGGTCGTAAAGTGACTCCACAAGAGTACACCGATGTCGCAATTTGGACTCTGCAACAGGTGCGCGGGACAGTGCAGGCCGATATCCTTAAAGAGGACCAAGGGCAGAACACTTGTATCTTCTCTATCAACTTCGCGTTGAAGATGATGGGCGATATCGCGGAATACTTTGTTAAACAGAAAATCCGCAACTTCTACTCTGTCAGTATTTCGGGCTATCATATTGCTGAAGCCGGAGCGAATCCGATTTCTCAATTGGCCTTCACCTTGTCGAATGGATTCACTTTCGTTGAATACTATTTGTCTCGCGGTTTGAAAGTGGACGACTTTGCACCGAATTTGTCGTTCTTCTTCAGCAACGGTCTGGATCCTGAGTACTCTGTATTAGGCCGTGTGGCTCGCCGTATCTGGGCGGTCGCGATGCGTGATCTTTATAAGGCGAATGATCGCTCGCAAAAGTTGAAATACCATATTCAAACCTCAGGCCGCTCATTGCATGCTCAAGAAATTGACTTCAATGACATCCGCACCACTTTGCAGGCCTTGCTAGCTATCTACGATAACTGCAATAGCTTGCATACGAATGCCTATGACGAGGCTATCACGACTCCAACAGAGGAATCTGTTCGTCGTGCGATGGCAATTCAAATGATCATCAACCGTGAGTTCGGCATGACCATGAATGAAAACCCAATGCAGGGTTCTTACTTCATGGACGAGCTGACCGATCTGGTTGAAGAAGCGGTTCTGAATGAATTCAAAAAGATCAATGAACGCGGTGGTGTTTTGGGTGCGATGGAAACCCAATACCAACGTTCAAAAATCCAGGAAGAATCATTGTACTATGAGCGTTTGAAGCATGATGGCACTTTGCCAATCATCGGCGTGAACACTTTCATCGATCCTAAAACAATGGCTGCGGACTATGTCCCACCAAAGATCGAGTTGGCTCGTGCTTCTTACGAAGAAAAGAACCAACAGCTGGATAATGTTCATAAATACCAAACAGACCATCAGTCTGAAGGTGAACTGGAACTTAAAAAGCTAAAAGAAACAGTCTTGAATGGCGGCAATATCTTCGCAGCTCTGATGAGCGCAGCAAGACATTGCAGTCTCTATCAAATGACAACCGCCCTCTACGAAGTCGGCGGCCAATACCGCCGCAATCTCTAAAGGATGGCAGTATCCAATTAAAAGGGAGCTCAACAGAGCTCCCTTTTAATTTTCAACACCAGAATCTTAATAGTAGTATTTGCGATGTAGATTTCAGGAAGTCGATAACCCTTACTTTCGGCGCTGGTGTCGCAATGCATGTCAAAAATGTACGGCGAGACCACCAAAGGTGGGTTTCGAGTAGCCTTTGAGGCTCAACGTATAAAAAAAAGGGAAGTTCATTTGAACTTCCCTTTTTATTTCTAAGACAATTTTGCGATGATTTTTTCGGCGATCTTGATTCCGTCGCAAGCGGCGGAGGTGATTCCGCCGGCATAGCCTGCACCTTCGCCGGCGGGGTAAAGGCCGGGGTGCGAGATGCTTTCTAAAGTTTCGTTGTCGCGGGTTACGCGAACAGGGCAACTGGTGCGGGACTCGATGCCATAGACTTGGGCGTCTTCGACGACGAAGCCTTTCATGTTGCGATTGAATTTCTCAAGACCTTCGCGAATTCGCGTCGTCATATGCTTGGGAAGAAGTTCGTCCAGGCGAATGTTCAGAGCTCCAGATGGAGATGATCCCGGTCGCAAAGCACGAGGGCCTTTTTTTGAAGTGCCGCCCAGGAAGTCCATCAAATTTTGTGCTGGCAGCTCGCGTGTTCCACCGGCTGATTGAACCGCTTTGAAGGCGTTCGTTTCCAATTCACGGCGAAGTTTCATGCCACCGAAAGTGTCATTGCCGAATAGTTTATTGTGATCAATGCTGACAACGATCGCGGCATTCGCATAGGGCGAATTGCGATTGTAGTTGCTCATGCCGTTGCAAACCAAGCCGTCAGCTTCCGTGCCGGCAGACAGAACATAGCCTCCCGGGCACATACAGAATGAGTAAACTCCAATACCAGTTTCGTCGTCATGGTCGGCAAGCTTATAATTGGCAGCACCTAATTTGGGATGCTCCGAGAACTGACGATATTGAATCTTATTGATATCGGCTTGCGAGTGCTCAATACGCAGGCCCATGGCGAATGATTTGCCGTCAAGGTGGACGCCCAATTCATGCAGGTGATTGATCATATCTTCGGCAGAATGGCCCGTCGCCAGAATCACATGTGGAGATTTAAATTCGGTGCCATGCTCAGTACGCACGCCGACGACCTGTTTGCCTTCAGTCAGAATCTCAGTCACTTGTGTATTGAAATGAATCTCGCAACCATTGGCTTTTAAGAACTCACGAAGTTTGGGAATCACACGGCGAATGCGGTCGGATCCCACATGGGGATTTGAAAGCCATTGAATCTCTTCGGGCGCGCCAAATTTCACCAAGCGATTCATCACGTAAGGGATGTGCGGAGACTTAATACGCGTGATCAATTTACCATCAGAGTAAAGACCTGCGCCACCTTCACCGAAGCACACGTTGTTGCGAGTATCGAGTTTGCCATAGCGCCAGAATTGATTGATGCCCTTCATGCGCTCGCCACTGTCAGAACCACGCTCAAACAACACACATGGAACTCCGCGCTCAACAAAGCGCAAGGCTGCGAAAAGTCCGGCAGGGCCTGTTCCCACGATCAAAGGCTTCTCGGAGGGAGTTTTGATTTTCTCAAGATCAAATTGTGGATTGCTTAAGGTTTCGCCCTTGGCCGCTACTTCCACCGAATAGACAAAATGCGGAGAGTGAGCGCGGCGAGCATCCACGCTTTGGCGAAGAATGCGGTAAGGGCCGTGCTCAGGCATCAAGTATTGAAGTTTTTCTTCGAGGTCTTGGTCAATAGGGATTTCGATATTGTTGAATATCTTCGACATGGGGATCCTTCTGGGCCTTGTTATGTGCCAATAGGGGTTGCTTTGTTCAGCTAGCCTCCGGAATCGCCGGAGTAGGTCTCTTTTATACCAAAAAGGCTGTGAGTGACAAAGGGGGAAGGCTGGGGTAAGTAAATAATATGTCAGCAATTACAAGAATTCTTCCAAAACGCCGCCTCAGTCGCTGGGTCGGGAAATTTATGCACTACCGTGGACCTAAATTTTGGGCCCGCGCCACCGTGAAATCTTTCGCGTGGTTTTATAACATCAACCTCGAAGAGGCTGAAAAACCCTACACAGAGTACCCCTCCATCGGCGATTTCTTCATCCGTCGTTTGAAGTTAGGCACTCGTCCCGTGGCAAATACCTGGGCCGTTCATCCAGCGGATAGCAAAATCACACAATCCGCGCCGATTGATGATGGGACTTTGATTCAGGCAAAAGGGATCACCTATAAATTGAGTGAGTTCACTCAAGACCCAGATTGCGATAAAAAATGGGCCGGTGGCTTTTTCCTCACATATTATCTTTGCCCAACGGATTATCACCGCGTGCACTCTCCAGTCGATGGGGATATCACTTCAGTTCGTTATATGCCGGGCGAGTTGTGGCCAGTGAATGAGTGGAGCACGACAAATATCAAAAATTTGTTCTCTGTAAATGAACGTGTTTTGGTGGAGATCGATACTGATTTGGGCCCGGTGGGCGTGGTCTTTGTGGGTGCGACTAATGTGGGTCATATCTGCCTGAGCTTTGATGAGCAGATTCAAGGCAATCAAAAAGGTCCCCATATCTTCCAGCATAAGTTCTACTCGCCAGAGATTCCGACTCACAAGGGTGCCGAGCTCGGAATGTTCCGCATGGGCTCGACGATCGTGATGCTTTATCCACCGAGCTTCCGTCAGAAGTTCGAAGGTCATTTGAACCTGGGGCCTTCTGTGAAGGTCAATGGTCCGCTGATCAAGTAGTGCCCGGTACTATGTATTTGGTGCATGTTTAGTTTAAAAACATGCACTGCCTTTATGACAGCAAGTCTCCTATAAGCCTGTTCATTCCATAACGAACGCTTTCCAGGAGATACCGGTGAAAAATATTCTTGCGACCCTTCTCATTGTACTTTCTTTTAATGCTGCATCCGCAGCCACTCAGGAACCTGAATTCTGTAAGAAGATGGTGTCTTATGAGGGCGAGGTGGATCCTTTCTTCAATACAGTCACGATCGACATCAAGAAAACGAGAACTCTTTCCCCATTCTATTTGAAATTGGTGAATGAGTATCTTGTCGGTGGTGGCTATCTTGAAAAGGCAACATCGCTTAAAGAAATTCAAGCGACCTTGAAGGCTAACGAAGAATACAACGACTTCTATTTGAAAATCCGCACATCAAAAGCAACCGGAGAAGTTCATATCGAAGTATTGAGTTATCCAGGGGATAACCCAGTGGGCACAATCTACAGCCCGAAAACTGGCGCCGTTATTGGTCACAACAACGACGATTCTTATTCTCATATCGTGGATGGTAAAGAAGTCTATTGCGAATGGCAGTAGTCCATAAAGAATCCTGAAGATTCTTTAAGCCGGGTAAGAGCACTCCGTAAGCGGAGTCTCGGCCACACTCACTCGCGTGAGCATCGGAAGACTTGCGCGAGCCTTGTCAAAAATCCACTTTGCTAGAAGCTCAGAAGTGGGATTCTCGAGCCCTTCAACCTCGTTTAAAACGCGGTGATCAATAAGAGCCAAAAGCGGCTTCATATGCGCCTGAATATCATTGTAATCAATCACCCAGCCAATCTTAGGGTCAAGATCGCCTACAAGGGTCAGGACAATCTTAAAGCTGTGGCCATGCATGCGAGAGCAAGGATGGCTTGGCGGCAGATGGGGGAGGAAACGGGCTGATTCAATTTGAAAATGCTGCTTCAGTTCGAATTTCATGCTACAGATATAACCATTAGGGGTTCTTATGTCCACGACCACATTGCATTTGGCTAAGCAAAATTTTAAATTTTCAGCGGCTCACTTCCTGATTTTTGACGAAACACATGCCGAACGTCTTCATGGGCACAATTATCAGGTCAAAGTGGATATCTTGGCCCCGACGGAAGAGGATCTTCACTCTGAAGGCTACTTCATTGATTTCAATGTTTTCAAAAAGTTCATCAAAGCCAAGCTAGACAGTTGGGATGAGATTGTTCTTTTGCCGAAAGATCACCCGGACATGAAGTTCAAGTCCAACGAGAAATCCCTGGAAGTGACTTTCCGTGATCGCTTTTACGTGTTCCCTAAAAACGAAGTCATTTTGCTGCCGGTAACCAATACCAGCGTTGAAAATCTCTCTCGTCTATTGGCGGAAGAATTCTTTGCGGAGTTTGCACAGTACGGCGTTCGCAAAGTTAAAGTCTTGGTTGAGGAAACGCGCGGGCAGGGCGCTTCCAGTGTGGTCGCTAAATCTAAGGCTTAAGAAGTAATCCCGTTGAAACTTCCAGAGGGGAAAGCTCGCGCACCACTCGGTAGCGCCAGAAGCAAATGCGTCCTCCCTCGAGCAGTTTTCTTTCCAAACGTTCTTCTACCAAATCCGGGCTGCCATCGCAGTCGATATGGGCAAAATCGGCAAAGGCATCGACTTGTGAAACACTCCAAGAGTAGGGTGATTTGTCGGGGCTGGCAAAGGCACGATTGAAATTCCCTGATCCCAGGCTCACGGTTGCTACGACAATTTTCTCAAGTTCTGGATCGGCAATTTGCTCGCGAGCCGTGGCAATTTTTTGCGCTTCATCCAAGGCGATCACAAAGGCCCCGCTGGGGTTTTGGTTTTTCGTGGAAACCAGGAAATAAGTCTTTTCTGGATTCACATTGAAAGTCACATTTTTTAAAGCAGAACCCTTACTTTGAAGTTCAACGTCTTGAGATTCATAAAGAACTTCTGAATGAAGTCGATCCGTTCCAGAGATCTCAAGTCGGCTGACCGGACGAGGTAAAATCCACTTTAGCGATTCCGTATCATAATAGTTCTCAAGAGTGATGGATCTTTCTTCGATCACTTCGCCCAATGAACCCAAAGCTTTCATCTTCACACTGTTAGATTTCAAGAAAAGATTTAAGAGATGAATCTTAAGGCTTTGAGTTGGCTTTGAAAAAAGATGTGTGACTTCTGGAGAAGTGAAGGTGCCAAGAGAGAGTTCTGGCCGATGTGCGCACTGAAGAATGACTTGAAGTTTATCGTTGTCGTTCGTTTTAACGGTGAAAGCCTGGCGAGATTTCAAAAACTCGTCGCCAGAAATTTTAGATTTCGTTTGTGCGGGAATATCAAATTGAATCTCATCGATATCCATCTTTGAGCGTACTTGGGTCCAAGCTTTGAGTGGCTGATCAGAGTTGTTGATTAAAACCAGATTGAGCTCTTCGGGTGCGCAAAGATCAGGCGAATAGAACACCTCTGAAGCCTTTGCGGGCAGGTGCGTCATTAGAATCAGGCTGCAAACACCGATGATGGTCTTAAGACGTTTATCCATAGACTTCAGATCGGTCTAGTGGGGACAAACTTGATAATTCCCCACAAAAACACGACCAACGACGTGGTCTATTTGTCTTAGTCCAGGGTTATTTTTCTAAACCTTGGCATAGGGGGGAGGGGGAGATTATCAACTTGTTTTCAAGTGGGTTTTGCGAGGCCAAAGAACTTCCCTTTATGCCCTTATAATCTTAACTAAGTATCTAATTTCTTAAGGAAACCCATGACCTTACTCGATTTATCTTTAAAACCAGGGCAAACCGTAAAAATCCAAAGTTTGGGTGGTGAGGATCTCATCCGTGAACGTCTTCATGAGATGGGTTTGCATGCAGGTATGTTGGTTACAATCTTAGGAAGAGCCCCGTTCGGCGGACCTCTTTTGGTGCGCTTTAAAACCAGCTTCTTGGCTCTTCGAAATGAGGAAGCGCAATGCGCGACAATCACACTCAAGTAAACGATCAAACTCAATCTTCTGAATTGGCAATTGCTCTTGTCGGTGCCCCTAATTCTGGAAAAACAACTCTCTACAACTGGCTGACCGGATCACGTTTTAAAACGGTGAATTATCCTGGAGCAACGGTTGAGTACTCTGTCGGTAAATTGGCTTCTCATCTTGGTGAGGGCTTTTCTGCGATGGATACGCCGGGAACATACTCTTTGCATCCTAAGAGTGCGGATGAAGAAGTGACGTTGAAAGCGATTTACAACAGTCCTGAATTTGGGAAAGTAAATGGCATCATCGTCGTAATTGATGGAACTCAAATGTCTCGCCATTTGCAATTGGCTTTGCAGGTGAAAGAGACTGGCTTCCCGATGATCGTGGTTGTGACGATGGCCGATCTTCTTCGCAGAGAAGGCATTGAGATCGACATGGACTATCTACGTAAAACTTTGGGGTGCCCGGTTTTGCAATTTGATGGATTGCTGGCTGGTGGACTTTTGGAAATCGTTGCAGAAGCAAAGAAGATTCCCAAAGAGTCCTCGGTGGTGAAGCCCGTCTATTGGGGTTTTGAAGTCTTGGATGAAAAGCTTAAAGAGTGCGAGAAAATCGCCGGCGAGGCTTTGACGCACAAAACGGATCATGCGGAAGATCGTTTGAATCATATCGTTAAGAATACCGAAACGATCGATCGCATCCTGTTGCATCCATGGTTTGGTTTGGTGATGTTCATCGGTATCATGGGGCTGTTGTTCTCTTCTATCTTCTGGGCCGCAGCTCCTTTGATGGATTGGGTGGATCAGGCGTTTAGTTTTATGAATCAAGCGGTCTTGCATATGGCTCCTGATTCATTGTGGTCGAATTTCTTAGCGAATGGAATCATTGCCAGCATGGGTGCGGCGATGGTTTTCGTACCGCAGATCTTTATTCTTTTCTTTGGTATCGGACTTTTGGAAAGTTCGGGCTACTTGGCGCGTGCCGCGACTTTGATTGACCGACCTTTTTCGGCGCTGGGGATGAGCGGACGTTCGTTTGTTCCGGTGTTGTCTGGGTTTGCCTGTGCGGTTCCTGCGATCATTGCAACTCGCAATATCTCTTCAAGCCGTGATCGTTGGATCACATCCTTTGTGATCCCTTTGATGACTTGTTCTGCGCGCTTGCCGATCTATGCCTTGTTGTTGGCCTTCTTGTTTCACGGGAAGCCGGCATGGCAGGCGGGATTTGCACTCGCATTCTTGTATCTAGGGGCTTTGGTTATCGGTGGAATTGCGGCTGGAATTGTAAATAGATTTTTGCCGAAAACAGACACGTCGTTTTTTATGATGGAACTGCCGATTTATCGCAAACCTAAATTCCGTGTCTTGCTTCGTCAGTCTTTGACTCGCACGATGTCTTACGTGAAACGCGCGGGGCCGCCGATCTTTATTTTCGCGATCTTGATCTGGGCCGGAACCAATTTCCCGAACTATCAGGCGGAAGACTCTCAAAGATTGCAAACTAGCTACGCGGGACAAATGGGCCATGTTATGGAGCCCGTCATGTCGCCGATGGGTGTAGACTGGCGTGTTGGTGTGGGCTTGCTCTCTGCATTTGCAGCGCGTGAGGTGTTTGTTTCTTCGATGGCTATTGTCTTTAATGTCACCGACAAAAACGAAGACACTCAGCAGGAATCCATGTTGAAAACCATGGCGGATGCGGTGAATACCCAGGGCCAAAAGATCTTCACAGTCAGCAGTGTTCTGGGGCTTATTGTCTTCTTTATGATTGCACTTCAGTGCATGTCCACGTTTGCCGTACAAGTCCGCGAAAGCGGCTCGCTAAAGATGGCGCTGACACAGTTGATACTTTTCAACGTGGTCGCCTACTTCTTGGCGGTAGGCTTGGTACAAGGCCTTCGCGCGATGGGCATCGCCTAAAAGGTACCTGCTTCCTATTGGTTTAAATAAGTACATCTTTTTGCGGTCATTGCTTTCTATTTTGAACAAATAGGAAGCAGGTACCTTCGCGGTTTACCAGTTTTGAATATCCAATAGTTTAATTTTTCTCATGCAGCTGTGATGGCTGCATTCTGTGACCGTGCAGAACTGGAATTGCTCGCGGTCGCGCGGGCCTTGAATGCGGCACGGGACATCCACGCGGTGATAGGTGTGCAAGTTCTTGTCATAGCAGAACCAGTCTCCAATACAGGCAGGGCCAAACAAGAAGTGCGTGCGCACGCCAAGAGCCACAGAGATATGACCAGGGCTGGAGTCGTTTGATAAAGTCACCGAACCTGTAGAAATTAGCGCAATGAATTTACGAAGGCTGACATCATCAATCAAGGGGACGCCGAGTTCTTTAGCAAGTTCTGGCAGGTTCCATTCTTTTGAAATTTTCTGATCGCATAAAATCAGAGGCTGATAGTGGCCTTCGGATTTGATTTTTTTAACGACCTCGACCCAAAGATCTTTTGGGTAAATCTTCAATGAATAAGAGGCCCCGGGAAGAAAGATGAATCTTTTCTTGTCGGGATCGCCACCGGCTGCCACGATTTTTTCGTGGGTTAAACTCTGAGCGAACTCAGCTTCCTCTGGTGAAAGATCAATTTTAGTCAGTTCGTGTTCAGGATCGAGGCCAATCGCTTCCAGAACCCGGTAGTCACGCGTAATGGCGTCTTCAAGGTCGCCAGCATGGGGCACCTTTTTGCTCGAAAGGAAGGGGGTTCTATGCAAGCTGTGGTGGTGCAAGACGATCTCTTTGGCGCCCGTAAGCCAGGCAAACTTACAAAGGCTTCCAGAAACGTGAAAGCCCAGAAGAAGATCAAATTTTTCTTTACGCAACTGCCAAAGCTTTTTAACAAAATCCGATTTTGATTTCGCGTCGACCAAATGGAGCTTGTTGATGAGCTGACTATTGAGCAAGATGTCCTTGTTCATGCCATAGGTCAGGGCGTGAATCTCGGCATGGGGATACGCCTTACGCAGCTTAGCAAGGGCGGAGGTCCAAATAACGGTGTCTCCAATTGCGCGAGTTTTAATGACAAGGATTTTTTGGTAAGGCATAGTCATACGCATACGAGGATAGCATGATCTACGACTGTTTTGCATTCTTTAATGAGCTCGATCTTTTAGAGATCCGTCTGAATACTTTGGATTCGGTAGTGGATCGCTTTGTCCTGGTCGAGGCCACTCGCACCTTCCAAAAAGCTGAAAAGCCGTTGTTTTTTGAGCAAAACAAAGAGCGTTTCAAGCCTTTCTTGCATAAAATTGAGCATATTGTTGTTGATGAATACCCTGGATTCTTTGCCAAGTTTCGCGTGCCGACGACTTGGGATTATGACGATCATCAAAAAGAGCAAATCAAACGCGGCCTGAAAAACTGCAAGCCTGACGATGTCATCATTATTTCAGATGTGGACGAAATCCCGCGTCCTGAGTTGGTAAAACAATATGCTGATAAACCAGGCATCAAGGTTTTCCAACAAAGACTTTATTACTATTACCTCAATTGCTTTATCAAAAAATATCCAGAGCCTATTGAAGTCTACAATGGCTATATGCCATGGCAGGGCACGGTGATGTTGCAATATAAAGATTTAAAGACAGTGCAAAAAGCACGTCTTCTTCGTGGAGAGCGCCAAGGCTCTAAAAAAGTCACTATCATCTCGGAAGGTGGCTGGCATTTCAGTTATCTTGGCGGAGTGAAAAAGGTGATCGAAAAGATCGAAGCTTATGCGCACACAGAACACAACGTCGTGGATTTCAAAGATCCAAAGCGTATTGAAGAAGTGCTTCGCAAGGGTGGAAGTCTATATGGTCAAGAGCTGGATTCTGAGTTCGTAAAGATCGGAAAAGACTTCCCTCAATATCTTCAAGATCACAAAGAGAAGTATCAAGAGCTCATTTTAGAATAGAGCTCTTGAGCAATATTAAAAAGGCTAGCGCAATTGAATTAGAAGACGCGCGAATCTCAGAGGTCTATGGGGGAAATCCTGTGGCGGCTCTGACGTTTTCTCTCGGTAATCATTTTCAGTCCGAAAAATGACCAAAAAAATAGGCAAAAGGGCCCACCCCAAGGGTCCCCACCTTGCAGTACGTTCGGCACCCGACGATTTAGGGTATTCAATTATCTTATCATATTTCTTAAGGTTATCATGATTGTCATTTGCGTTAGTATAGTGTACTATAGTGTAATACATGTGCGTTGTCAGGCGGCTGCTGGTGCGAAGGCTTACAATGGCACAGTTTAAGTTCTTACTTTGGCTAGCTTATTGGTATCAACAGTCATCCGGCTTTGAGTTTGAGTGGGATTCAGGCAATAGTCAGAAAAGTTCCCGAAAGCATGATGTTGGAACGGATGAAATTGAATCTTTGTTTGAGTTGAAGATGGCAGTTCCGCTGGGTAGGCAGGTAACTCCAGCCGTAGTTGAGGAGCGACTATGTATTATTGGTCCAAGTAAAACAGGTCGAATGCTTTCGGTAGTTTTTACTTTGCGTGAAGGTCGTGTGCGACCAATCAGTGGCCGTCCTGCTAGTCGGAAAGAGAGAGGTTTATATGAAGAAATCAGTAAAGCGCTTAAAAACATATGATCGAATTGAGTTTGATACTAAAGAGATCCTTGCTGGTCTTAGTCGTCTCAAGGGTGCGCGCCGTAAGCCTACTAGCATTGCCTTGGAAGAAGAGATGTTAAAGGAACTCAAGGAGATTGCAGCGAGCAAAGGGATACCTTATCAGGTGCTGATGAGGCTTCTTATTGCGGATGGTCTCAGGAAGTTAAAAGCCTCTTAGTCCATCGTCAAATCCCCTGAAGCAGGTGCGCTGCGACCACCTGCGGCCCGCTCTACATATGCCCGCAGGGCATATCGCCAACCTTTTGTATTAGAAGTCTGGGGTCAAATATATGCGTTCTGAGTTAAAAACATTGGATTCAACTCAAGATAAAGACAATTTTCGGCCGTATTTTGTGGCTTAGACATCGTCCACATCATCATCTGTAATTAACTCATAATTG
>NZ_JANRMI010000006.1 GCF_029531655.1 Bdellovibrio svalbardensis | reverse complement strand
GATGCAGTTTTCGGCGCCGGTGTTGCGTTGCATTCCTCGGACAATTGCCAAAACCAAATCTCCTTTGCACAGGTGGTCTAGACTGCTGAAAGTTCTGTTGAATAGATCGACACAAGTAACGAATAATTAGAATTCAATTTGAGGTGACAAGATGAAAGGCAATGCAGTTGGATGGTTCGAAATTTATGTCGACGACATGACTAGAGCCAAGAAGTTCTATGAGTCTGTTTTTAGCACAACTCTTGAGCGGTTAAATAACCCCGAGGTAGAATTGTGGTCTTTTCCTGGCAATGTTAACTCCTATGGAGCCCCCGGTGCACTCGTAAAAATTCCCGGTGTAGCTGCTGGTGGAAATAGTGTGTTGGTCTACTTTTCTTGTGCGGATTGTTCGCTAGAGGAAAAAAGAGTCACAGAGTTCGGTGGCAAAGTTGAGAAATCAAAATTCGCAATCGGCCAGTACGGCTTTATCTCTTTGGTCTATGACACCGAAGGAAATATGTTTGGCCTTCACTCAATGAATTAGCAAGCAAAGGATCCTTTTATGGCAACCGAATTGAAATTAGACAGCAAACTTGATCTTGCCTTTGAACGAACCACCTCCCTTCCCGTTGAAAAAATATGGAAAGGATGGACTGATCCTGAAACACTGATGAAATGGTTTTGTCCGAAGCCATGGAAAGTGACTGAGTGCCGAATTGATCTTCGCCCAGGTGGTGAGTTCTATACGCTCATGCAGGGACCAGAAGGCGAAATAGTGCCGAACAATGGTTGCCTTCTTGAGGTTGTTGAAAACAAGAAACTTGTTTGGACCAACATGATGACTCAGGATTTCAGACCTATGGTTACCGACAGTATGGGTTTTCCACTTGTAGCGACCCTTCTGCTTACCAAAACAGAAAAGGGAACTTTCTACCAAGCCATCGTTCGACACGCTGACGAAGAAGGACGCAAGAAGCATGAAGCCATGGGTTTTAAGGAAGGCTGGGGCTTGGCATTCGATCAACTTGTGGATTTGATGAAAAGTTAGGCTCCAACTGATCCTCAGCAGGATCTTTTGAATCGCCTGTTTTTATTTATATTTTTGAAGGTAAAATGCGCTTAATAGCAACTTCAAAAAATCATTTATCGCTACAGGAGAAAACTTATGAAGTACCTAGCAATTTGTCTTTACGCCGGCTTTTTGTCTTTTGCGCTACCAATGTCTTCAGGTCATGCCGCAACAACAGATAAAAAGGAAAGTACCGGTGAGTATGTTGACGACAGTGTTATCACTACGAAAATCATGAATGATCTGCTCGCGGAACCAAAATTGAAATCCACTGAAATCAAAGTTAAAACCCACAAAGGAGTGGTTCAATTGAGTGGCTTTGTAACGTCGCAGGCTGATATTAACAGAGCGGTTGAAATCGCAAAAAGCGTTAAGGGAGTCACATCCGTCAAGAATGACATGCGCCTGAAGTAATCAAGATAACTTTAAAAACCTGCCCCGGCGGGTTTTTAAAGTTCCTGCCCTATTCCGCATTGCCAATTCAATTACTATTGCAACAAGTTGCAATAAAGACTTGACCCAAAAGACTTAAAATGTGATTTAAGGCCATGCCATATACATTGCCCGAAGAACTTTATTATACGAAGAACCACGAATGGCTTCAGGTTGACGAAAACCTGGTCACTATTGGACTCACAGAACATGCTATCGATCAACTTGGCGAAGTCATCTATTTGGATTTCCCAGAAGATGGTCAACATGCCAATCAAGGACAAGCCTTGTGTTCTATCGAAAGCATCTTAAAGATTCACGACATTCTATCTTCCATCAACGGCACTGTGCTGGAGGTCAACTCATCCTTGGTTGACGATCCTACTCTTATCAATGATGACCCCATGGGCGAGGGCTGGCTGTTTAGAGTGGAATTAGATAACGAACGAGATCTCGCAAATTTACTGCGCTCAAAAGACTACAAGGAATTGCTAGAGACCTCTTCGAAAAATGGAAGTGTGTGAAAAGAACTCACTCCCCCAATGGCCGATTGAATTATCTGGCCACGCTTTCGAGCAAATTCTCTGCACCACCGATAATTTCTGCAGAGATGATTCAAAAAATACAAGGGCTCGAGGAGATAGATGATGCTGAGTTTGATAGCATCTATCCCCCTCGAATTAGAGCGATCTCTGATATCCAATGGAGCTCCATCGCGGCCGCCCACCACATTGCGGACTTGATTGGACGTAATTCAAAATATCGATTCATTGATATCGGCTCAGGGGTTGGAAAACTCTGCACGTTATTATCCTTCCTGACAGAGCTAGAAATATTTGGGATCGAGCAACGGAAAAACCTGTTTGAAGTATCCAAAGCCATCGCACAAGAGAATGCTTTAGACCGGGTTCATTTCATTCACGGTAATATGCTCGATCTAAATTGGTCTGATTATGACATATTCTACTTCTACAACCCTTTCCAAGAACACATCTGTGATGACACTGACATTGCACTCATTGATAGGGACATTGACCTTGATCGAAAGCATTATGTGCAATATGTTAGCGAAGTATTTCGCCAGATGACTTGGCTAACCCCTGGCAAGAAGGTCATCACTTTTCATGGATATGGAGGTCAAATGCCATCAACCATGAAGTTTTTAGACAGCCGTCCAGTTGATAACGGGGAATTGTGCCTTTGGGAAAAGGTCGCCGGAGAAAATAGCCTGTGAAGAAACATAAGGACCTCGTCCTGTATCTAAAATCACATGGTCTTCGTATGACCTCGTCAAAAAAACTTCTGATTCAATTCTTTTTGGACAATCAGCATCGCCATATTCCAAATCAAGATCTGCAGAAGTTCATGAGCGAGCATCTTCCCGATGTCGATAGAACCACCATCTATCGAAATATCGAAAAGTTTATTGAACTTGAAGTCATCCAAGAACTCAGCCTACCCAAAAAAGGGAAGGTCTTTCAGTATATTTTCGAAAAGAAGCCCCACCACTACTACATTTGCAAATCCTGCGGCAAAGTCATCAAAGGCAACGACGACCTCTTCAAAAGAATTGAAAAAGCCCTCAAGGAAGTCCATGACTTCTCGAAGGCCAATCTTTCCGTCGTATTTTACGGATATTGCTCAAAATGTGATCCGAAGCTCTCCTAGCCTCCTAAAGGGATGCCGAACTTGAAGCGCACCTGAAACTTTTCTTTTTCATCAAGGTTCAGATTGCCATCCGTTTTTGGCCAACCGGAGACCTGCGGAAGAGCCGTCAATGTCCACCACCAGCTTTCAGAAGCATAGTGAATTGTTGGGCCTACGGACCAGGTGTAGAACTCTTGATCCGCAAAATTCATGTCTTCGTATTCGAAGTCATTTACTATCTCTAACCCCACGTAAGTTTTAGGTTGAAAAAGGTAAGCGATACCGGCAGAAATCCCTGCCTCCAGGCTTTTATCGCGATCACTTCCCTCTCTTTTCCACTCGGGTTCTAATTTAAGGTTAAGAACCGTGATTAAAGAGTTTTCCAGGAAATTCTTTTGAAGAAGCAACTTTGCGTCAACAGCTCTCTTATTGACCGGCTGACCAGACTTTTCACTGCGAACTGAAATTTCAGGCTCCAAATAAAGACTCAAACCAAATGAGTCTTTGTACGGACTCAAAACATTGTAAATAAATTCCAAAGACATGCCGTTGACGTCGAATTCATTTATGTTCGTCAAATCTCCACTGTTATGGATATTTACGTAAGACGTATTAATGTAGGCAGACATCTGAAGGTTGTCAGTGATGCCTGTCTCCAGCTCAAATCGTACGTCCAAGGCATTGTAATCACCTTCGCTTTTTCCAGAACGCAAAGTATTGTACTGTTCGTACTCCCATTGGCCTTTACCATGAGTGTCTGCAGTATAAGAATAGCCAAAAATTCCTTCGCTGGCTTGAGCTGTCAGAGCAGCAAACAGAGAACCAAATACCATTAGCTTAAATAATTTCATGTTATCTCCAGTAGTTTTTTATAACTAGGAGAGTGACAATAATTTCTGGCCAAAGTGATAACAATGGTTCTTAGGCAAAGCTCGCTAAAAGAAAACTAGCTGAGAATTCTCCACCGAGCGTCTACCTAGGCCATCAGTGGATTTTACGCATTCTCAAAAAACGATCATTAGCACCATTGCTCATATTGTACTCCGCATGGAAGATGTAGTGCTCGCCGGTTCTAGACTGAGCATAGATCGGCATAAATGTGCTGAACTCAGAAGCCGCGGCATATCCAAGCGTTGACCACGTCGAGCCATCATAAACTTTAACAACGGCAGCCACTGAAACCCCACCGACGGTATCCGCAAAAGACGCATAAATGCGCTGGTCAGATCCCAAGACCAACTTCAATGCCTGCGCATTCACCGCATAGCTAATGTTCTCTCCTATAATGTTCCAAGAAGCGCCATTGAACCGCGCAACCAAAAGTTGCAAATTTTTTGGCGAGGTTGCGTCGTATATCTTGAACAAGACAACCGGCTTCTCATCCTTATCCAGAATCATTTGGCCCATATAGTGCGAACCTGCAGGCAAATTGGTCGTCGGAAGATCACTCCATGCGCCCGCCGAGTACTTTTTAAAAAGAGGTACTTTATTAGTATCATCCATCGCAAAGACATAAATAGTGCCATCACTTGCGACATTCACCTGAGGATATTTTGTGGCTACCGTCGTTACACCTGTAGCTGTGCCGCCGACATAGTCCCAAGCACCGGCCTTATATTGCTGAACAAATAGCTTTCCAGAATCAAGGCCTCCAGAATAAACCACAATCGGATCACCTGCTGAATCCAAACTCAAATCCGCGTAGGTGGTGCTAAACCCACCTTTTGTAAAGTTGGCGGCACCGACTACACCCCACGCACTTCCATCCCATTTCGACAACGTCGCCTTGCCAGAAGCCGACCACAGGACATAAGGAGTTGACGTGCTTGTCGTTTGATCTTGATGCACTTCCAACATTGGGAAACTTGTAGAGTTTAAGCCACCACTCAAATCGCTGGCCCCATACTCTTGAGTGGTTGTTCCATCATACTTGATAAGCCGCAGACGCGCCGGACTGATATCATTACTGAGTACCACCGGCTTGCCATCAAAATCAACGTACATCCCGAGCGAATAAGATCGCCAAGCCACAAAGTACTTCGTCCCGAAGTCCAACCACCCCACAGTGGTCCCAAAAGAGATACTTGGATTTGATATTGGCTCCCCAGATATTCCAAGAAGACCAGAGTTGATGACTATGAAATAATTTGTAGAAGGCAGCAGACTGTTCACAGAAAATTTATACTTGGTTGCAGTCAGCTTGGTAAAACCACTGATTGTGACTTCAGCCCCGGCACTACTGCCCTGGCGAAGCTTAAAGGAGTTTGCATCGAACTGCACTGGCTCCTCAGAAAATTCGATAGTAAGATCCTTCAAGGTCGAAAGAGCTGTGCTTCCGCTTGCGGGGACCGAACTGACAACTCGAAACGCTGGCAAATTCGGGGAAACAGATGGCGATGTGCTCTCACCGACCAGGCTTTGAACACCTTTACTACATCCCGATGCCACAGACAGAACAACAATCGATACACTAAGATATTTAATAAGACTCTTCATGAGTGCTCCCGAAAAATTTTAGAAATTTCTGAAATAGCGAACGAACATTCCGTTGTAGCTGATAGGATATTCGCTATCGAAGATCATTCCGGTTTCAAAACCCACTGATAGCTCTGGGACAAGATTGAGATTCTGATAGTCGATACTTGCCAATGCATTCGAAGTGACTTGCGTTGTTTTTTGCCCATCACGCTCTACCAACAGGACGCCCGCCCCCACGCCGAACTGATAGTTCACGCGCTGAGCCCCCGCAAATTCAGTTCCACTGCGCAACTGAAGAGATGGTGAAAGGTATTCCGTTCTGCGCGAGAGTTCGCTGCCCGTGTATTTGGTGTAGCCAAATTCAGTGATGAAGTTCCAGTTTTGCAAGAAACTGAAATCTTTGGAAATCAGCCAGGATTTGAAATCTGAAAACGCGGCCGGTGTATATTCCACCTGAAGTGTGAACGCCGTTTGGTTCAAAAGATTCTCACTTTGACCATAGACTTTTTGAACTCCTGTTCGCACACCCACACTTTGAGCGCGGCCCAGGTTTGAATAGGAAATCGCCGCTAACATCACAAAAACGAATAGACTCTTCACTGTTTTTCTCCATGACAATGCCGGTTCTTCTATTAATTGTTTCGGATTCGTCATGTTTCGGAATATCCCTCGATCGGGGGATCAAGCATGAAACTGGACTGCCAAGGTGGTCAAAGGGGGGCTGAGAGGCATTTTCATCTACTTTTCATTTAGGGACATCTAATTGAAAAGATCTGGACGAGCCCAAACGGAGTGCGGTACTCCTCCTTCTCCATTTCTTAACATTTGAGAAAGATTTCCCATGTCCAAATTCAATGCTTTTAAAATGTTTGCGGCGGTTATGGCCGTTTGTTTGACGACGGGCTTGGCCCAAGCCGATGAGAATCTTTTTGGCTATATTCGTGGTGCTGAAACTTTACCGCAAGGCAGTTGGGACCTCTATCAAGTTCTGACTTCACGTACGGACAAGGGAAAGGGAACTTACAGTGCCCTTGATTCAAAAACCGAAATTGAATATGGAGCGACCAACAGCTTGTCCATTTCAGGCGCACTTATGATGCAATCAATTTACAGCAGTGGCATCACAGTTGACGCTTATATTCCCAAGGATATCAATTCGGGCATGTCCCCTTCTGGTTTGGAGTTTTCTGCGAAGTATAACTTCTTAAGCCCGGCTAAAGATGACGTTGGGTTTTCAACATACTTTGCGCTTCTACATAGCTGGAGAGACAAACACTCTGGCCAAGACAAAGATTCTACGTCCGCAGAACTCGAGTTCATCTTGCAGAAATACTTCCTCGAAGGAGAGTTGATCTGGGTGTTGAATACAGGCATGGAGTCTACTTATGCCCAACGTTACTACATTCCAGATCTTGACCCTGGCTTCGAATGGCCGACACATCCAGAAATGGAAATTGCCCTTAACGCGGGTATGGGTTTAAGTTATCGTTTCATGCCAAATTGGTTTGTGGGCGCTGAGCTTTCTTATGAAACTGAGTACGAAACCGAAGTGGGTCAAGAGCGTTGGTCCACTTTCGCTGGTCCAAACTTGCACTATGCCACAGCGGGCTGGTGGACGACTTTGACATGGTTCCCACAAATTCAAGGGGCCCCAGCTTATGATGGTCAGCAAGATGCCAACCTTCATTTGATTGAAAAAACAAAACAAGAAGTGCGCTTCAAAGTTGGCATCAACTTCTAAAGGAATTGCATCATGAACGGCGTTAAACAAAATCTATCTCTGTTGATTCCATTCGCCCTCGTGATGCCCGCCTATGCGACGGATTACCTCAACGAATCCCAAGCACAAAAAGTTCTTTTCCCTGAGGCCGATCAGTTTCTCAAGCAGTCCGTCACCCTGACGGACGATCAGGTTTCAAAAATCAAAGATCTCTCTGGAGTTCGCCAAAGAACAAAAAATCCGGCAATCTGGAGAGTTCAAAAAAAATCAAAACTTTTGGGCTGGTTCTATATCGATGAAGTCGTTGGAAAACACGAGTTCATCACTTACGCGACGGCCGTGGACCCTGACGGCAAAGTCCTCGGAGTTGAAATCATGAGCTACCGTGAAACTCACGGCGGCGAGATTCGCCAAGAGGCCTGGAGAAATAAATTTAAGGGCAAATCCCTCTCCGATCCTTTGAAACTTGATAAAGATATTCCTAATATCACGGGAGCAACCCTGTCTTGCCGTAACGTTCTAGATGGAGTTAAACGCATTCTAGTTCTTCAGCAGGTTCTTGGCAGTGAGAAAGCTCTATAGACGTCTGCGTCCCTTGCTTGGGACATTTGTAGAAGTCGGAACCTACGACGATCTCGCGCATTTCGAGGAAGCGGTCGCCGCGGCGTTTGCGACCATCGAAAGGGTTCATAAGACCCTCAGCTTCCATGATCCCGAGAGTGAGCTTTCAAAACTCAATGCCTCCCAAGGACAGTGGATCAAACTCAGCCCCTTAAGTATTGTGGCCCTGCGCTTAGCACGCTCTATGAGCTGTGCCAGCGAAGAGCTATTTAATTGCACCGTGGGCGGAGCCTTGGTTTCGGAGGGAAAACTTCCTCGTCATTTTGACTCAGAATTCCTGACTTCAGGGTCTTATAAAGATCTCGAACTTCGCGGGACCTCCGCTCGCCTCCAGAGACCTGTGCTTATTACCCTGGATGGTATCGCCAAGGGCTATGCGGTGGATTTGGCCGTGAAAGCCATGAAAAGCCTCGGTGTGACTTCAGGGTATGTCAATGCTGGCGGAGACCTTCGGGTCTTTGGAGAATTGATTCTGCCCCTCCACCGTCGCGAGATCGATGAAAGCCTTACAACCCTTGGCAACTTTCAAGAAATTGCAGTTGCCACCTCAACGGTTTCTGAGCAATACAACCCCCAGTATCCTGGTAAAATTTTAGGATCAAATAATGTCCCTGCCCATATTGGGGCGTGGACCGTTACTTCTGGCTCCGCATGGCGTGCGGATGCTTTGACGAAGGTTGCAAGCCTGGCTTCTGATGATCAACGACAAGATTTGATCACTCGGCTGGGCGGCAAGCTTCTGACTTCCAAAGGATTAGATTGATTATGAAGGGCTATCCCAAATGGTTTTCTGTTAAGTTTATCTCAATTTGCTTGGGGGTTCTTTTCCTAACTGGCCTTCTTTTGACGCCGACGACCCTCGAAGTTCGATTGGATAAAACCGTACCATGGAGACTCAGCGCGGATTCTCGAGTTGCCGTAGCGGGGATTCACACCCTGCTGGCTTTGATCTCCATTGCCATTGTCGGTGCCCTCTCAAGTATTCATATGCGCAAAGAGTGGAATCGCAAACGCAATCGTGTCAGCGGTATCAGCTTGGTCGCTGTCTTTGTGTTCCTCGCTCTGTCAGGTTTAGGAATTTATTATTTTGGAAATGAAACCTTAAGCGTGCTTGCGAGTGTCAGCCATTTGACAGTCGGAATCTTGATTCTGTTTATTTATATTTGGCACTTACTTTACAAAAAAACTGCAGCCTAGGTTTCCCTGTCCCACAACAGCAGACCTTCGCCTTTTACTGTTCGAAAATCCAATGTTGAACGTCTTAGTTTCAACATTATCTCAACAACTTTCTCCGCGAGGCTTTGAATGTCTCTTTTCCTTGGTATCTCATAATCCTATGAGTGGTCTTGAAAGACCAAAAGGAGAATCCCATGAAAATGATTTTTGCTTTTTCTGCTCTCTTCTTCACTCTTGGCCTGTCATCCATTTCGCAGGCCTGCAACGGACCCATCACTTGTGCCATTAAGACTTTCAATGGCCATTATCTGACGGCCGTTGGCGGTGGAGGACGAACCACTGATGTGATTCACACCAATGCCACCCGCGTGCGATCTTGGGAAAAGTTTGTCCTGGTTGATTCCTGCACCGGAGACCCTATCATTAGCTATGGCCTTAAGACTTACACAGGCAACTACCTCACCGCAGTGGGCGGTGGAGGAAGGATTACCGACGTCATCCACTCTGATGCCACCCAATTGCTAGATTGGGAAAAGTTCAAAATGATCTCTCTTGGCTACGGTGTCTATGCCATCCAAACCTTCACAGGAAACTATGTCACTGCTGTGAGTGGTGGTGGAAGAGTTAGCGATACGATTCACACCGACGCCACACAAATCGGATCCTGGGAAAAATTCCGTCTCGAGTGTGGCCTCTAGGTAATAAGTCCTCAGTAAGCTCTGATCAATTTGTCAGAGCTTACTTAATTTTGACGTGCTACCGCGCAGGAATAGCGCTAATCTTGTTGTATGAAGACAATCCCCTCATTCACTCTGACTGTAGCTTTAGGATTCATCCCTTTGTTTTTCTGTGACAGAACTTTTGCCGGTTCTAAAGAGGAACTGAGCATTGCCTTGAATGCGGAATTCGATACGATCAATCCCATCGTGAACACGATGATGGCCGGGAGTATGGTCGATGATGCGGTTTTAAGACCCATCACGAAGTTGACTCCTGCCGGCCGTCCTGAGGCTGTCTTAATTAAGGAAATCCCTACTTTCAAAAATAAAAAACTCACGCAGTTTAAAGACAAGACCGGAACCCATTTACGCGCTGAAATTGAATTTCTGCCCGCGGCTCAATGGGGTGATGGTCAGCCTTTGACCTGCCGAGACTTGGAAGCGGCTTGGAAAATTGGCAGCAATGATTTGGTCGCCACCCCGAACCGAGAAGACTATAAAAACATTCAAAGCATCTCAATTGATTCCAAGAATCCAAAAAAATGCACCCTGGTTCTTGAGAAGACGCAGTATAATTTCTATCTCAACTTTCCTCGGCCAATCCCCGTTCATCTGGAAATGCCCGTCTTTGAAGCTAACAAGGGTAAATTGCATGGCTATGAGCACAACTCCCTGTATGTCACGAATATCGCCAATCCTGGATTGTACAATGGCCCCTACCGCGTGAGTGAACTGAAATTTGGCAGCCATGTTGTGCTAGTGCCGAATGAGAAATTTTATGGCGAGAAGCCCTATTTTAAGAAAATCGTTCTGCGCTTTATTCTCAACTCATCCGCCATCGAAGCAAATCTTCTGAGCGGCAATGTGCAAATGGCCTCCTCATCTGGAATGAGTTTCGATCAGGCTTTGGTTTTTGAGAAGAAAGTAAAGAATCAGAATTTACCATACGAAGTGCAGTTTGTTCCGGGAGTCATGTATTCGCATATTGATGTGAATTTAGACGATCCTATTTTAAAAGATAAAGATGTTCGCCAGGCTTTGGCTTATGCCTTCAACCGAAAGGAAATGGCTCAGGCCTTTTTCGAAAACCGTCAGCCACCGGCTTATCATTTTTCAACTCCTTTTGACGAATGGTACACCGATAATCCCAAGGACATCTCGGTCTATGCCTTCAACCGAGCGAAAGCCGCAGAACTCTTTGATCAAGCTGGCTGGAAGCTGGGGGAAAAGGGCTATCGCTGGAAGAATGGCCAAAAGCTGTCCTTCATCATGGCTGGCGTGAGCGACAACAAACTGAACGAAATGCTTTCTGTTTACCTGCAGAATCAGTGGAAGCAAGTGGGCGTGGATTTGCAGTTAAAAACTTATCCGGCTCGTGTCTTTTTCTCTGAGATTCTTCGCCATCGCAAATTTCAATTGGCATTGTTGACCTGGGTGAATTCTCCCAATGTCGTCGACATCAACTCACTCAGTTCTTCCATGATACCCTCGGAGTCGAATGGTTGGTCAGGCCATAATCGCGCGGGATGGAAGAATAAAGAGGTCGATGCCTGGCTGATTCAAGCGGCCAGTGAGTTCGATTCAGCAAAGCGAATAGCATTGATGCGTAAAGTTTTACGCGTCTACACTGACGAATTACCTTCTTTACCAGCTTACTATCGTTCTAATAACACTATTCTTCCGAAGGGCCTTAAAGGCTACGAGATGTCAGGACATAATTTCTCGGAATTCCTGCAAATAGAAAAATGGCACTTTTAAGCGGCACCACCACTCTATCCCCCATTTGGGGGATGGGAAAAGTGTGGCCAAAAAAAGATTTCCTGCTAAGCTCTCGGGATGTCCTCACTGATTATCTTTGCCTCATTGATTTTGACCTTTGCGATCTGTGCAGGTCTAAGTGTTTATTTGTGGTCCGCGCGAAGATCCCCTCTTCATAGACTTGTCTTATTCACCCAAGCCGCTTATGCGCTCTGGGCTTTCCTCATCTTAATGACTTCTCTGGCAACGGACTATTCGCACAAAGTTCTGCTCACCGAAGCCAGACAGCTGTTTCTTCCGCTCTTGGGCCCGACTTGGCTTTTGGTGGGAGTTGGAATTTTCTATCGCTCCTTTTGGGATATGCTCGGCAAAGCTAAGTATTTGATTTATATCTTCCCCTGCCTTGTCATTTTAGGACACCTTTGTTCGATTCTGGATTTCCCTTTTGCGAGGGAGTGGACTTTCTATGATTTTTCTTACTCAGTAAGCTCTCTGGGGCTACTAAAATATAAATCGGGTCTGCTGATAAATCTTAGCTTCGCCTATATCTACGTCTGTCTGGCCACTCTGTATGTTCTCTATCTTTTCACAATCTTCACCAAAACCGGTGCAAAAAGAAAATATGCAACTTTGCTGGCTTTGGCGGGTCTTTTCAGTTTAGCTTTAGAAGTTCTGGGGCGTGTTATTTTAAATATTCCTGATATGGTTCAGGTAGGAGTCGCCGCCATTTGGCCCGCCGCTTGGACTCTTCATTATGCAGTTACCAAGATGGAACTTTTGGATATCGGTGCCTTGGCATACGAAAAGGTGTTCGAAAGCCTGCCCAGCCCTGTTTTGATTTTTGATTCCAGTAAGAACTTCTGGAATGGCAATAAGGCCGCTTTTGAAGTTTTTGATTTGAGAACCAGTATGATCGGAAAGCCTGCTGAGACTTTGCCGATGTGGAACGGGATTCTCAATCAGAAGGGTCTCATCGAAGTTAAACAAAAAAACTATCAGATTGTACGCCATGATCTTCCACTGAAAGACCGTGAAGTTTCCGCCAGCATTTATATCCTTAGCGATGTGACGGATTTGCAAGAGCGCAATGAAACCCTTCAGGAACTGAATGAACAAGTTATTAAAATGATGAAATTCAGCCAGAAGATTCACACCATCTTGTCACATGATATGACGGGGTCTTTAGTCGGTATGCGCATGCTTCTGAATGGAATGAAGAAGGAATTTACCAAGAAGAATGATGCTGAGAGCGCTGAAGCCATCGAGCGCCTTGTACATTCCAGCCAGTCCTCACTGGATCTTCTGCAAGATATTCTCACTTGGAGTATTGAAGACGAAAGAACCCTGCGCGCAAGTTTACAAAAGTGTCTAAGTGATTCTCTGGTTCATTTAACTCCTCAGGTTCATGCTAAAAATATTAAAATTTCACAGTTTCTTCCGGATCAGGTGATTTATTTCAATGCCTCCAGCAAGATGGTTGAATCCATCTTCAGAAACCTGCTCTCGAATGCCATCAAGTTTAGCTCCACCAACGGTCTCGTCAGAGTCGAAGCGGATTTGAAAGATAGCAAAGTGGCGATTCATATTATTGATGAAGGTGTTGGAATGTCTGAAGAAACCATTGCCAAAATTCTGGCAGGTCATGAGCATCAAGACGGCGTTGAATCTGGATTTGGAATTGGCCTGAGATTCACACTTGGCTTTGTGGAACAACTCGGCGGACGTATGATCATTGAATCAACTCTTGGAAAAGGTGCTCATTTCATCCTAGAATTACCCATCGCATGAAGAAGATCGTAAATTGTTTTATCATTGATGACCACCCCCTGATGAGGCAAGCCCTCAAGGCTGCCCTCCTTGAGCATTTTCCCAAGATCCACATCGCTGGTGAATCTGGCGCCGCTGACGAAGCTCTGTCAAAACTACGAGGTCTTACTATTGATCTCGTAGTTTTGGATCACAAGCTTCAAGGCAAAACCGGCCTTGAACTTCTTCCCGCTATCAAACAAACACATCCCCAGGCTGAATTCCTGATCATCACACAAGTTGAAGAAGTGACCATTTTGCGAAAATACCAGGAACTGGGAGCTGGGGCTATTTTATCAAAGCTTAACGCCAATGATGAACTGCTAGCTGCCATGATGGCTCTTCAAGCGGGCACATCTTATTTATCCCCAAGTATCCAAGCTCTTATTGAACAACCTCTGGCAGAATCTGTTCTGACTTCCAGAGAGCTTGAGGTCGTTAAATGGGTGGCCTTAGGAAAAACCAACAAAGAAGTTGCGAGTCTTCTTGATTGCTCAGCTGAAACTATAAAAACCCACAAGGCGAATATCTTGCGCAAACTAAACATTTCAAGCTCTGTTGAAATTTCCGTTTGGGCCATGAAGCATGGATTGATTTAGTCTGTGTCTAACTACAGATCTTTAGGAATGGAATGCCCCCTCCGGGTGATCTATTTTTATATAGATAAAGGAATCGCCATGCTAAACACAGCACCGGACCAAGATAATCAAAATCAGGAAGAAAGACTCTTCTTGGAGGGACGGCACACCCGCGGTTTCGAATTACTACGCGCCTTTCGTATTTTTTTAGAGTGCATCAAGGGATTTCGTGCGCTTCACTTTGTTGGACCCTCGATCACCGTGTTTGGCTCCGCCCGCTTTGGGAAAGATCATCCCTACTATACCCTTGCAAAGAACTTTGGATCTGAAGTCGCTCGCCGAGGATTCACGGTCATTACCGGAGGAGGACCTGGTTTGATGGAAGCCGCCAACTGGGGCGCCAGGGAAGCCCAAGGACAATCCATTGGTTGCAATATCATCCTCCCGAAAGAGCAAAAGCCCAATCCCTACCTTGATCTTTGGGTCGAGTTCAAATATTTTTTCGTGCGTAAACTGATGCTGGCGAAATACTCCTATGCGTTTATTGTTATGCCTGGGGGCTTTGGTACCCTCGATGAATTTTTCGAAGTTGCCACCTTGATCCAAACCGGAAAGATGCAGGGCTTTCCCGTCATTCTGGTTGGCAAAGACTACTGGGATGGTTTGTTGGAATTTCTAAAAGATCCCGTATTTTCCGCAGGAAATATTTCGGCCTCCGATCTCGAGTTTATTAAACTCTGTGATGATCCCAGGGAAGCCCTGGACTTCATTACGGCGGCGGTGGTTGAAAAGTACGGGCTCAAGTATGTCAGCAGAAAGAAGCCCTGGTGGTTCTTTGGCGAGCAGGAACTGGGTCGATCCAGCCACGAAAAGAAGCGATAAGTTCGCGATTCAGTTGATAAGACTGGAAATTCCGCCAAGTATGCTCTAGCCTTTGTTCATGAAAAAAGTCCCAAAAAAGTATCAGCCCAAAGGTTTTGAAATCCTTCACGAAGACTTAGATCTTATCGTGGGCAACAAAGCGCCAGGGATTCTGACGGTGGCTGCGAAGTGGGAAAATGAAAATACGGTTCACAATCTGCTCAATCAGTATGTTCGCAAAGGCAATCCCCGTTCAAATAAATGCGTCTATGTTGTTCATCGCTTGGATCAGGCCACATCAGGCGTGTTGATTTTTGCGAAAACAGAAGCGGTCCAGAACTTTCTGAAAGACAATTGGAAAACCACCGTCAAAACTTACTATGCGATTGTTCATGGCCGTCTTGAAAAGAAAAGCGGCACTATCACCAGCTACTTGAGTGAAGATGAAGACTATGTGGTTCACTCCAGCTCGGATCCGGATAAAGGCAAGTTGGCCATAACTGAATACACGGTACTTAAAGAAACCGATAAATTCAGTCTGCTCAAAATCAATCTTCTGACGGGTAAGAAAAATCAAATCCGCGTTCATTTGGCCGGGGAAGGCCATCCTTTGGTTGGCGATGCAAAGTATGGTAAAGGAGTTACTAACTTCAAAGACTTAAGGCTGCACTCTGCGGAACTTGAGATCACGCATCCTCACAGTAAGAAAAGATTGAGCTTCAAAGCTCCCGTCCCTGCTTACTTCAAAAGTTTGATTGATTACAATTACTAGAATCAGAAAAGGGAATCTTAAATAATGAAGATACTTTTTTTATGCGTGGCAAATTCAGCGCGAAGCCAACTGGCAGAAGGACTTGCTAAGGATATCCTTGGCAATAGTGCTGAAATTGAAAGCGCGGGCTCACAACCAAGCGGTCAGGTTCAGCCTTATGCAATTGAGGTATTAAAAGAAATTGGGATCGACATTTCTAAAAATTACTCTAAGTTTTACGGTGATTTATCTCCGCAATTTATGGCTGATTTAGATTATGTCATTACTCTCTGTGCGGAAGAGATCTGCCCTGTTCTGCCTTCTGTAAAGGCCCAGAGAATTCACTGGCCAATTCCAGACCCTGCTGCTGCTCCAGAAAATCAAAAACTCGAAGCCTTCAGATCAGCCCGCAACGTTATTCGTGCAAAGCTTGAGAATTTTTCTCAAAGTCCTTTTTAGATTTTGAGCGCTAGATTGAAATGACGTTCACGAACAGAAATGGCAGAACAAATGCCACCAGAAGCAGACACAAAGCTCCGGAAATGAAAAGCTTCCCTTTCCACTCCGCACCTCTTGCCGTCATGATCAAAAACATTTTTGACAAAACAGATGCACAATAAGCAAGAGCCATAGCGCTGGCTAATTCTTGAGTGAAATTTTTAGTTTCACTGAGCGCAAATGTCACCCCCTGAAGTTCAAAGAGTCCACTTATAAAGCTAACCAAGAACAGCGCTTGAGGACCCAAGAACTTAACAGAAACTTTGGTCAGGGCGATTATGACAAACAAAACCAGGGCAAATGCAAACTGACTCTTCCAATTCAGAGGATCTTTTGTCTGGCGACTTTGACGATCCGTCTTTTTTTGCGCCCAAAACATCCCAACACCAACCAATGCAATGAGTGTGGCAAAAACAGATATAAAACTCCATACCAAGGCATGCGCTAAGCCTGAGGATCCTGCCAAAAGAATGGCCGCCGACAAAAAGGTCGTCGCTGCAATTGCCATGAGTCCATAACAAAGATGACTCGAGAGGGACTGGTTACTTCCTTTACTGAGATCTTGACTGATATTGGCGAAGGCTGCGGTGCTGGAAACAAGACCGGCCAGGAATCCTCCGAGAATAATTCCTGTCCTTTCCCCAAAAACTTTTAGCAAGACATAAGATGAGAACTGCACCAGCGCGAGGGCAAAGATAATGCTTCCTAATTTGAAAGGCACAAACATATCCCACGGGTCCACTGGGTTTTGCGGAAGAAGTGGAAGAACCCCGGCACCGAAGACAATCAAGGAGATGAGCGCGTCGGCCTCTCTTTGACTTATTCTTTCACGAGTCAGCTTGTGCAGCCAAACACGCCCCGCCAGCAGCGCCAAAATGAATGCACCAAAGACACAGGCGACGATCGGTTGATTGACGCTAATGGAACCCAGAACAAAAACACAGAACGCCGACACCTCGGTTGTTAACCCAAAATCAGAACCCGCATTTTTAGTACTGCGCCAATATCCCAGGACAATCATTATTAAAACGAACAAAGTTGTGAGACCTGAATAGATTGCTGAAACACCTGATCCGGCGAAGGCGCCTAGAAAACCAATCAAGGCCATCGTGCGCACCCCGAAGGTTTGCATGTCGGAACCTTGAGAACGCTCTCGCTCCATGCCGATGATGAGTCCAATGAGCAAGCCTAGCCAGTAGGGCTGCATGATGTCGATGATCTGATCCACGAAGTGCTCCTGAATTCATTGGAACAAGGTTCGCAAATCTTTGGCAAGTGATCTTCCATAAATAAAGACCAGCCAGTCGTCCCTTTTAATTTTACTGACGCTGACCTTCACCGGTGCCGGTGTTGCATTGCATCCTCCGACAAATCGTCTTCATAAGACCAGCGAGGTAGAACATCAACAGATAAGAATTGAATCAATGAATCGGTTGATCCTATTTAGAATCAACCGATTTTTCTCAAAAATATTCTAAGATGTCAGACGGCGCTCGCCAGATTTCTTCAGCATCTGATCGGCGTCTTTCTTGAAGGTTGCTAAATTCAACTGCATTCCATGGAACAGCGTACTCCAGTGTCTGCCCATGGATGCGATTGAGATGGCTTCCTGAATTTCCCGATCTGTGGCGCCATTCAATTTACATGCAAGGCGGTGGAAAGTAATGCAGTAGTCACAAGGTATTTGGGCCGCGACGGCAACGCCAATCAGTTCCTTTTGTTTACCGGTCAGTGACGTATGCGGATTCAGTTGAACTGCTTTAAATTCACTCCATGCACCAGAAATCCCCTCTTCCGGAAAGTTCAGGAAAAATTTTGGAATGATGCCTAAAGTCTTTTCAATGTCTTTGTATGTTTCTGCGGCAGTGGAGAATTTCACCATAAAGGCCTCTGCTGCAGGTGGTTTTCCGCCGGATTTATCCATCATCTGTTTTACATACGACATAATCTGTTCAGCTTCTTTTTTGAACGCTTCTTTGTCCATCTGTGAGCCGTTAAGAACTGTACTCCAATGACGTGTCATTGCCGCCATAGCAACCGCCTCTGCTTGTTCCTGAGGAGTTGCGCCATTATTAAGACTTCCCACCTGTTCAAAATATCCCAGCAATTCGCAAGGGATCTGCGCGGAGACACCAAGACCGATCAAATTTTTAAGCTTCAATTCTAAAGCAGTATTGGGATTGAAATAGAGGTTTTTTGCCTCGGCCCAAGCTCCGGGAATACTTTCATCTGTCATATTCATCACGAAATCAGGTACAGCGCCAAAGGCGTTGCGCATTTCTTCGAGAGCCTCATCAACCGCCTTCCATTTTGAGGGAGGACGCTGAACGGATGGACCCATGGGTTTTACTTCTTTACCGACTGGTTGCTTGTCTATTGCCACTGTTGACTCCTTTATTGATGTTGGCTTTTTTGAGCTACAAGTAGAGTAGTCCTAAAAGAATGGGCATCAATAAAAGAGCGTGACTCTTGTGAAAATGAAAAACTCAAAATGCGCGTTAGCAGCCCACTTCACTTACAACGGGAATATTGAACTGTCTGAGATCCTACAAAGCATATCCAAATTTATTGAGTGAATCACTCTTTCATCCAACGATCTGTAGATGCTGAAAATGAAAGCCCTACTTCTTCACCACCAAGCTCCTATTGAAGAGCATCCCCTGGTTCTTGAAGACTGGCCTATCCCCAAACCTCAAGACGATGAGATCCTACTCAAGGTGGACTTCTGCGCTATCTGCCGAACCGACTTGCACATCATTGAAGGTGATCTGGCTTTACAAAGAACGCCGCTGATCCCCGGCCATCAAGCCATCGGAACCGTTGTTCAACTTGGCTCTAAATGCAAAAGTGTCAGTGTCGGTATGACTGTCGGAGTCGCTTGGCTGGGCAGCACCTGTAAAACGTGTGAATACTGTGAAGCCGGGAAAGAGAATCTTTGTGTTGAACCACGATTCACTGGATATCATTTTCAAGGAGGCTACGCCGAGTACATGACGGCGAAGGAAGACTATGTCTACGTCCTGCCTGCTTCAACCAACAAAGCACAAACAACACCCCTTTTGTGCGCAGGTATCATCGGCTATCGCGCCCTCGTCCGAAGCGGCTTTTCACCAGGGAAACATTTAGGTATTTTTGGATTCGGATCTTCAGCTCATGTTATCGCGCAGCTCGCGATCGCTCAAAAGGCACGACTTTCAGTAGTGACCCGATCCACAGCACATCAAAATCTCGCAAAGGATTTAGGAGCCCAATGGGTGAGCGATTCCACTCAAGGCCTGCCTGACCTTCTGGATTCAGCGATTCTTTTCGCGCCCGCTGGCGACCTTGTTCCGGTTGCATTGGAAAGCTTAAAACGCGGAGGCACTTTAGCTGTCGCTGGTATTCACCTCAGTCCTATTCCCCTGCTCGACTATGAGAAACATCTTTTCTTTGAAAAGGATTTGCGATCCGTTACGGCCAACACCCGACAAGACGGACAAGAACTCTTAAAGGCAGCCCACGAGGTCCGCATTCACCCTCAAACAACAATCTATGAGTTCGAAAAAGCGAATGAAGCTCTTCAGGATTTAAAACACGATCTGATTCTGGGCACGGCGGTATTAAAGATTTCAAAATAAAATGACCTCAGCACTTTTCATCAGAACAGCTTGCCAGTTTTTTCTATTGCCTCTCGACATGAATCAATTCATAGAAATGCTGCATTTCGGAGGCCCGCCCCAATGAAGTTCCCGGATGACTCAAGGTTGCAGCCGCTGCAGCCAGCCCCCATTTTAAAAGTTCCTCTGCCGAAGTGTTACCCTGATACAACTGCGCTACCATCGCTCCAACCATTGAATCACCGGCTCCAACCGTAGAGCGAATTTTAATTCGGGGAATCTTTCCAAAAAATGAAGACTCTGGAGTAATCAACACCGCGCCTCCCTCGACAGAAGAAACGCAGACCAGGGACACCATAGGAAGCTTCTCCTTCGCTTTCTTAATGACAGAGGAAATGGTGGTTACACGACTCTTCGTTAACGTTTGAAACTCCTCGAGGTTGGGCTTTATTAATAAGGGCTTGCCGGAAACAACCTGCGCCAGGATCTCCCCAGGTGAATCGATGATGACTTCGATACCTCTGCTTTGGGCCAACCTCATAATGTGAAGCAGGTCTTTCGGAGTAAATCCCTTAGGCAAGGAGCCCCCCATGACGAGCAGCGAGATATTGACATTCTTGCTTACGAGTTCAAAAAGCTGCTGCTTTTCATCTCGTCTGATCGTCGGTCCGGGGAAACTCAACCGCGTCTGTTTATGGTCATGCTGATTCGAAACAGTCACATTAATTCGGGTGGAATCGGAAATGTGAATAAAGTGATTCCGCAATTTTTCACGATCCAACAAAGAGTGGATTTCATCGCCGGTGCTGCCGCCTAAAAAACCCGATGCAATGACTGGAATATTCAGTCGATTTAGAATGCGAGCCGAGTTGATTGAATTTCCACCTGGGGCTCGTTGTTCATCGAAGACATAACATTTTTCATTCGGCTTGATGTTTCGCACCGTTCCGCTCAAATCAAGTGCGGGATTGGGAGTTATTGTGCAAACAGTTTTCTTCATCGACACTCCTACGTATTCTTTCGCCCTGGATGGTATAAGGTCCAGCGCTCAACATCTGGTCTTTAGCGACTTTCTGTCTATGCTACGATCACTCGCATGAGCAGACATATAAAAGTATTAAAGGGTGAGTTTCTGTACAGAGAAGGAGATCCTGCCTCAGCTCTGTACCTCATTACATCAGGAAGCTTCAAAGCAACGACAATTCTGTCTAGCACCGGCGCTGAATTAACCAGTCCCAATATCTTCGCAGGACATATTCTTGGCGAGCTTTCTCTCTTCGATGGTCGTCGTCGTGAGCACAGCATCAGAGCAACTCAAGATTCGGAAGTCCTGGCTATTCCCTACGAATCCTTGCTATCCCAGCCCGAGGAACTTCCTGCGTGGGCAGAGGCACTAATGAAAGCAATGATTGATCATCTGCGCACCGTGATCAACCACCTGAGGGCCCACTCGATTCACAATTTACAACCTGAGCAATAGATCATCCTTCCTGGTTATTTAAATCTTGAGTTCTGTGGGTTGAATTCTTTGAACGAATAACTCATCGGGGGCCAGGTGTTTGAATTCGAAATTGCCGATGGCCCCTGAAGCAAACTCCAAGAGGACATGCCGTTGCTTGTTCTTTTTTGCATCATGCAAAATAAGAAAGAAGGATTTCAAATCACGAACTTTTTCCCTTTGGGCGGCGACCACAAAGTCAGAAACGTACAACCCCATTTCCTCTGCCAAGCTTCCTGAGCTAACATGGGTAACGACCAGTTTCGAGCCTCCCATATAAAAGTCTTTTAAGATGATATCTCTGTTATATCCAAAAGAAATAAGCGCAGAGACAATGTCGGCGCAGACCTCTTGCAAAATCAATCCCCCAAAGGACATAAATTCCCGATCAACCAAAACCGGCTTCTGGGAAATTTCATCTGGATTCCAATAGAACAGGTTCTTTTTAAATCTCAGAATCTTCCCTGCGCGGTCGATCTTGACGGAGACAGGTTTACCCTCCGCAATTCCGTGCAGAATATCGTAGATATTCCTTTTGCGGGATTTGCTTACTGCCAAAATATTCCCATGGCGATCGAGATTTTCATTATTTATTGCCAGGACTAAATCGCGGGCCTTTAAGCCCATCGCTTCCGCAGGACTGCCTGCCAGTACTTTACGAACAATCACACCCTCGGCATTGGCAGTCTTCAAACTGGCGGCGTTAGGAGCTGAGTTTTTCTGGATCAGCACGCCCAACCGTGGCAATCCCGCCTTTCTTTTTCTGGAGAAGACATCGAGGACATTTTTGGCCAAATGAATCGGCGTGATAAAACCAAAATTTTCGGCCCCCTCAATAACGGCCGTGTTGATTCCAACAACCCATCCCCCACGCACCAAGGCTGGGCCGCCACTATTTCCAAGATTGATGGCAGCATCCGTCACCATGCGCTCTGTGGTATCCCCACTGCCCGCGATAAAATTAGAAATTTCTCCACCTGAAAAGTGGGGTTCATCGACCCCTAAGGGATAGCCAATTGTTTTGACTTCGTCGCCTCTGCGAACATCAACAGAAAATCCTAATTTAAGAGCGGGAATTCTTTTAAGACCGGAATATTTAAGAAATCTTTTTTTGTCAGAATTGGTCAAACGCAATAAGGCCACATCAGGCTCAAGATCTTCGACGATTCCAAGAACTTCCACATTAAAAGGCTCATCACTGGTCAAGATCGATCGAATTTGCAGCCGAACAGAATTTCGCGCAACATGGCTATTGGTCAGAATATAGCCGTCTTCACCATTGTGATTAATAAAGAACCCTGAGCCACTCCACTCCTCTGGCACCACAAACCGCGGATCCAAAATAGACCGGGGATCCGTCTCACTAAAACCTTGAACGTGGATTCGTACAACCGCTTTGGTTGCATCCCGTGCTTGCTCTGCAAAGCTTTTTTTTTGCTGGATCATTTCTGTAAAGATAGATCCAGCAAAAAATATTGTTGCGTTACTATTGGTGCATTTGCTTCTAAACAATTAGCGAGTTGTGCCAACCACAACTTCCAATTGACCACGTGAACCGATCAGCTGGGGGCTGGTCGCTTCAATCACCAGACGTTGTAAACGGATCGCATATCGTGAGTCCAAGCGAACTGATTTTACACCTTGTGCACCTACATCACCTTGCAAGCTCGGAAGTTCCAAGTACTGACCAGAGGCTGTAATCGCGTAAGCCTTTGTGATACGAACCGCTGCATTTTTTGCCGCCAGACGTACTTCCGTCACACCGCGGGTGCCATCGAGATTGATTTCGTAGGATTCAATCAAACCTTTAGAAACTGTAAACACTCCCGCATTCTTCCAGGCTGCCGTTTGACCATTGATATAATCACCGGAGTTTGAGTAGTCAGGATATTGTGGAGGCGGTGGTGGTGGCAACGGCGCTGGGTAGCCTGGATTTGGATTCATAGATACGAGCTCTCCGCCAGCACTCAAAGCCTGATTCTTTTCAGAGTCAAAGCTCATTCCATCAATGGCTGAAATTTCGTAACTTTCGTAGGCTTTAGAAGTGATATTTCGCACGCATTCATTTTTGCCACTATCAAAGCTCATGTTTTTGCAGATGCCAATGGCACCATTGTCGAAATAAGCCTCTTTCACCGTGATGATGTATGCCAAACAAACCTTTTTGGAACTTGAAAAGGACATTGATTCGCAGATCGCAGCGGCTTCTCTATGAGTCGCAGACTTTGCCAACGAACCCACCAACATCAAACCTAAGAAACTTGTTTTTACTAACGTCTTCATACCTTGCTCCTATATTTTTGAAACCGACCTACCTGGATCGATCTGATAGTTATTGCTACGAAAAGGAATTTACAACTTTGTGAGGGCCTTTTCGCCGTACAAAACCGAACAAATGACTGTCAAAAATCTAGACAGCCGAACATCCATTTTCCGGGAGCACTCTTTAGAAAGGACCTGTCCTTCCCTTACTTAGATCTCATAGGGCACAGCCTTTGAATTCTCATATTCCGAAGGAGAACCTGATGGCCGATTCTCAAATTGAGAAAATAATTTTAAACCACCTCCATCAAGGAGATATGGACTCTGCGAAGTCCACCCTTGCCACGTGGTCGCCATCAGAAGTAAGTGAAAAGCTTCAGCATCTTTTCTGTCAGGCCAAAGTCGCTCTTTATGAGGGAACTTATCTAAAAGCACTTGAAGCTTTGCAAGCCTACCATCACGCTCATCCTCAGAGCTTGGATGCGCTTTGTGATATCGCACTTTGCCTCTACCAATTGGGTCTTCAAGCTGAATTGGATTTAACCCTGCTGAAATGCCAGGAACTCTTTAACCTGCAAACTCCCCGCATTTGTTCACAAAAGGATTTGGATCATGCCATTTTCCTGGCGAAGCTTTATGAAGAAAAGGCCCGCTATCACCAAGCCAAGGAAATTCTTCTCACACCAAAGGCGCCAGACCTTACCCCTTGGCAGGAACAATCCCTCAGGATTCAACTTTTGCGAATTGCAGTAGAACTACGCGAAACCGGGCTTGCCCGTGAACTTTACACTCAAGTGATAACTGGTACAGGACACAATCTAAATTTTGAAATCGAGCGCGAGCATGCTCTCTTATTGGCTGATAGCGTTCTTTTTGGATTTGCTCAGGCACGAGAGCGTTTTGATTATGCATTAACAAATAACCTGAGCCTTGCGGACCTGAACTTCCTCAAGGGGGAAATGGCAGAACAGGCCATATTAAATAAGCAATATGACTTTTTAAAAACTCTGGATCTTCAAGACAACTCAGAAAGCACTTACGAGCGTGAACAAGCAAAACTGGTAGATTGTCACCTTCGCGGTGAAAAAAATCCCCCACTTTCAATCATTCGCCTGGAGAAATCTCTCAGCCCTATGTCGCTATTACGTCTTCTGCGCCAAGCCCTTTTGCTATTTGCAGATTCTTCGCAGTCTACGTCTTGGGCTGAAAGATATAAGTTCCATTGCCTCAATCTGCCGACCCGCGAGCTTCAGGAGATCTTCTTGAGTTCTCTGTATGCGAGCACCGTTGCTCCCTCGGCACTTCAGGTAAACACTCAGCGCAAGGTCATTTTCCTGAATGGAAAAGAGCTGTCAGTGAAGTCGAATCTTTTCTGGCAACTTCTAAAGGCTTTTTCAAAAAACCAAAGCGAAACCAGCATCGAAAGTGCCATTGCCACTGTGTACGAGGAAGTTCCCAATGAACAGCACTTTGATCGACTACGAATTGGTATCTATCGTCTCAATAACACCTTAGAGAAGACCTGCCACCTCAAGGCGCTGTTCCAAATAACTAAAAACAAAGTGACTCTCTCCATCCCTACCCAGGAGTACACATCATGAAACTCTTCGCAGCATTGACTCTGCTCTTTTTAAGTCTTTGGAATTGGAGTGCACTGGCGACTACAGCGTGGCAGAAAACAGCCGTTCCCGTTGTTGAGGGATCTGACCTGCAAAAACAAATTGATGGTATCACGGTTGAGATTTTTCAGAATTCCAAATCAAAAATTCTTTGTGGCATCTTTAACGATCCTGTCTCTGCGGTGCATAGCTTGGGAATCTCATTACCCACTGCCAAAAGGATCTATGAAAATTGCCCGCGCAGTTCCGCAGAAGGCACTGCCAAGATTATGGCGAAAAAGTATTATGTTTCCTTTCTTTCGCAGAATGGATTGGACAGTTGGACCGACTATGGAAACCGAACCTATATCTTTGCTGATACCTCGTTAAACAGGGAAAAACTAAAGTCCATTATCATTCATGAGATGGCAATTGCCACAGATGCAAAGACCAATATGCTCTTATCAACCTATTTGACTTACCGGAACAAGGAACACTCCGAAGTTTCGAATGGCCTGCAGATTATTACCATGGGAAACCTGTCGGCTCGTGAAGAAGCTCTTAAACAAGCATTCAATAGTTCGACTTGGAAACCTGTCAGCTTAACATTTGCCACACTCAGGGCCTTCAACTTTGAAAAGTATCTTAACAATGAAGAGTTCAACACGAATTCTCACTCTTCCTGCGTCGCTGAATTTAAATCTCTTTTAAAAACGATCAAGAGCATCCCCGAGGTTCCAGCTTCTGAGGACGTAGATCGCATGGCTGAAATGATCGCTAATATGACCAGTGAAGCCTCTGCCCCAAAATCTCCAGAACAGGAAAAACAACTTATAGATTTCTTAATGTCCCAAGATCTGCAACTACAGGATCAGCAAGACAACAAAATGACCTTTTGCCAGTTTATGACTCGCCCTCTGCTGACTGGAAGATCTCTGTATAGCTTTTTCGGCAGTGGTCCCCGCCCGCGCCTTACTGGTGGCTCTGGGGGCCAAGGAAAGATCATCTTAGACTCTCAAAAGCCAGGCGCGCAATGGCTAACGACGGAAGTACGGAAAGAAGTTTCTTTTGATAAAGAAGCTCTCAAGAAAGATCAAGTTCAGGAAGCAGTAGAAAAATTGAAACAATTGATTCAACAGGATCAAGAACTCAAAAAGCTCCAAGGAGCGCAGCAATGATACAAAGATTCCGCATCTTTTTTAGTTTGATCATCACGCTGTTTGCCTGTCACTCGCTGGCATCGACGGATCTATTTGTCTTTGTCTCTGCCTCAAACTCGGCTCCCGAAATTGCAGCGTTGGATAATATTCTCAATGAACAGGCAAAAGAATCATTTAAAAAGATGGTCGCAGAAACCAATGCCCATCTTCCCGTGGGACAACGTCCCGTTGTAATTGATCTTCAATTGACTGATCTGAAACAAATGTCCACGGGTTTAGCTGAAAAAATTAAAGAGCAACGTCTGCCCGCAGACAGCCAAGTTAAGATGTTATTTCTAATTGGACATGGCAACTCTAAAACATTTTGGTTTCACAACGATGCGGGCTACAAAGGAAAAGAGATTGCTGGAATTCTGACCACTGCTCCCATGCATGCAAGACTTGCCAAAGATTTCGGGATCTATTTTAGCGCCTGTAACTGCGGGGACTCATTGAAGCCCACGGGGTTTCAGATGGAATTCATGCAGGAATTCAAAGACGCCAACGCGAAAATCGAAGCCGTACAACAAACGCGGTCTTTGGTGAGTATGGCTCACCGATACATGACCACGGCTATGAGCTTTCAGCATTTGCAAGGACGGCTGGATACAATGCTTTACAAAATGGGCGTTTTTTCTGTTGTCGAAAATTTGAATGTCTTTTTGTTCAATACTCTGGGTCGTGCCGGTATGACCGGAGCAAGTTTTGTAGTTGCATCAGCCTTCGCCGGCTCCTTGTTAGTTCTAAAAACCTTCGTAGGACCTGAGGCCGTAGGCGGCGCCATGGGATTTTTCTATGATCATTTCTGGGCTACAACTGGCGTGACTCTGTTCGGTCATGGAGTTCTCAATTTTTGGACTGCCCGCTGGACACGTTTCATGGAATACCGTGATGGCAGTCTCACCTTCACATCAGAGGCCATCGCTGCGGGCAACGGCATTTTAAAACTCATTCGTATTAGTGCGCCAAGCTGTAGCGGAGTTTTCTAGCCCGGGGGCCAATAAGATAGCTTTTTATTCTTAAGCCAAGGCCCCAACTTATCCAGCAAAAAATAGCTGATAAAAAATCCGGACAAACAATCTCGCAGCACTTGGCGAAGCAACCTTGATAAGAATTCACCCGTGGCGAAGTCTCCCGCCGCCACACGCAAACCTAAAAGCACAAAGTTTCCGATAAGAGACCCAATCAATAAGGTCCAAAAGAAAAAAATAAGACTGCGATCAATTTTATGTTTGTAGCTTTCACCTTTGAAGACAATGAAGAGATAATAGCCCAGCAATGGCTTTGCTGTGTTAGCAGCCCCATGCATAAGAATAAACCAAGGCTCATGAAATCCTACCACATTTGCCGTGACCGTTTCGGCGGCCAATTGCCCCCAGAATACCCGGCCTCCCCACATAAAATACAAAGGAAGGCAGAACACATAGGATCCATAGATATAGAAAAACCCATCGAAATAAAGGAAGTGAAAGCTCAAAAGCTTAGCCGCCAGTGCGACAAAGAATGAAACAATCCAAGTCCACCAAGGAAGTTTGGGTTTCAAAGAAGTCAATCGCCCTGCCCGAGTTTATGTCCGCCCACTTCATTTCCATAAGAACAATTTTCTGCGTGAAAGTTCTTTTTGGCATCATCGATGCTGGTGGTTTGCCGAGGGTCTTTCGGACGTTCATGGGAATTCATAAAGTAGGCAACATCCCAAGCTTGTTGTTCCGTCAGCATTCCCCCACGACCTAGCGGCATATTTGCTTTAATGAATCCTGCAGCGGTGTTTATCCGATGCATACCGGCGCCCCAGTTGAAGGATTTACTTCCCCACAAAGGAGGAAAGACAGTTTTACCTTCAGCGAACTGCCCTTCGCCATTGGCGCCATGACAGAGAGCACAGTTTTGTTCGTAAACTTTTTGACCAGCCTCCCATGACGGAACACGCGGTGGTGCTTTGAGTTCCAAATATCCCTGACCTGGCAATACAGTTCCCGTCGGGGCTCCTTTTGCAAGCCAGTACATATAAGTCACAAGGCCTGTGATTTCAGCGCTGTCTGCAGCAGGAGCTTTGCCATTCATGCTATACATAAAGCAACCTTGAATGCGACTTGCAAGGGTATCGACTTTATTCGTCTTCTTGCGATAGGCAGGATAAAGAACATAAGCTCCCCATAAGGGTGCGGAGTTCACAAGACGTCCCGCATTCAAATGGCAGTTCACACAATTAAGCGCATTGCCAATATAGGGTTTTGCATTTTTTTGTGTGTCTATAAAAACATCTCGTCCAAAGCGAACCACCCGGCCGAATTCATTGTCAGGCAAATCTTTTTCAGCAGGAGGTTGAAAAGGTGCTGGTGCCTTGGCGAAGCTCATACCGTGGAAGGAAAACAAAATGATTGAAGTCAGAATCAATTTTAGAGGTCTCATTTTTTAACCTCCATCGTTACTTGTCCCAAAAAATTAGCTACGGCGTTGATTTCTTTATCCGTCAACTTCATGGCAACTGTTTTCATCAATTGGTTCGGATCATTCTTTCTGGTTCCTTTTTTCCAAGCTTGAAATTGCTGAATCAAGTAGGTCTTTCCTTGAGAAACGATCGGAGGAAAATTGTCTCCGACCCCGCGCCCCTCAGGCCCATGACAGGCAAAACAGGCAGGTACTCCCTTTTCCCACAGTCCCTTTTCTGCAATCAAACGCCCTTCCTCGACCAACTGAGGAGCCGTGCTTTTTTCAGTATTGGCGACAGGAGCTAAGGCCGAGAAATAGGCGGCCAGACTTTTAATCTCGCTCTCATTAAGGCCTTTCGCGATCGGTTGCATGACCGGATTTATGCGTAACATGTTTTTGAAATCATATATCTGCTTGGAAAAATAAGCAGAACTTAATCCCGCGAGCTGGGGAAATCCGGCACTGGGAATTCCGGCACCATTTTCCTGGTGACAGGCGATACAAGCCAGAGCTCCCGTTTTATTTCCTTTAAGAATAATTTCTTTGGCGAGATTCAAATCCGGCGATTCGGCCCGGGCCACCGACACAAAAAACAGGCTTAAAATGATTTTTCCAACCATGAGTTCCTCTTCTGGAAATCAACTCCACTGGAACTCATTTTAATTGGATTATCTGCCAAGGTTCAATTCTCAAAAAATTGAATCCTTTTTGAGCTGCACCTTGGCATTCATAACTTTAAAAAAATGACAGAACTCATAACCTCAGAAGCTACGCGGCTCCCTTAATCAAAACCTTCAGCTCTGTTACAATTCCCGTGAGTTCAGCCGCATTGCTTGATAAATCCTGAGAAGCATGTGCCGCCTCTTCAGCCGCAGAAGCATTGTTTTGAGTGGTCTGATCAAACTGACTCATCGCTATGCTGATTTGCTTAAGACCAATACTTTGCTCCTCACTCGCAGTCGCAATCTCACCTACGATGAGCTTTAGTTTTCTAATGGTCTCGGTAATCTCACGGAAGGACTTCGCGTTACTATCAGCAACTTTATTTCCCTCGGTGATCTTTTCAACAGACTCACTGATGATTTTTGAAATATCCCGAGCGGACTCAGCACTCTTCTGCGCGAGGTTGCGAACAGCATCCGCAACAACCGCAAAGCCTTTACCATGCTCCCCTGCACGAGCGGCCTCCACTGAAGCGTTCAGCGATAACAGATTTGTTTGAAAGGCAATATCGTCAATGACAGTGATAATTTCAGACATTTTTTTGGAGGACTGCTGAATTTCCAGCATCGCAGCCATCAAACCTTTAATCTGTTCTGATCCTTTTGCGGTCAATTGATCCGCAGCCCCCGTCAACGAATTGGCACTGTGTGCACTTTGAGCATTTCTGCTTACCATGCTGACCAACTCTTCAAGGGACGCGACAGATTCTTCAATGGAGGCGGCCGCTTGAACAGCTCCATCCGACAGTTGCTTTCCAGTCGAAGTCATTTGCCCGGCCGTTGTGGCAACCGTCCCCCCAACATTTTCCGCTTCGGCAGCAACTCGGCTGAGTGTGCGTTCCAATTTTCTGGCGAACAAAACTGAAAACCCCAAAAGAGCGACAATCACAATCGCCAAGAATCCTGTGGAACTGACCGTGCTCGAGATGACTTTGGCCACGACGTCGGGCTGATAGGTCGCTGAAACCAGAATATGGCCATCCGCCTCGATCGACTTCACATAATCCCAACTGCCCAAAGAGAACTCGAGGCTATTTTTGTCTTCAAGCCATTTCAGATAGTTTTCTTGCTTAAGATTTTCATCCACCTTGGCGGACATCATGCGAATGGTTCCCTCTTCGGCTTTATATAAGGCAAAGAAACCCGTCTTTAAAATTTGCGCTTTGTCTACGAAGTCGAGTGTGGAGATCAAAGAGTTCAATTTGTAGCCAGAATACCAGGCTCCAATGACCTCCTTGTTTTCTGAGAATATCGGGATGTATCCGGTAAAATACGGCTTATTAAGAATCTGCGTCTGTCCAAAATACGACTCCCCTTTTACCAACGCTTTATAGGCCGGACCCTGCGCCGCCAATTTGGTTCCAACTGCACGCTGACCATTCTCCTGGACTACGTTGGTGGAAATTCTGACAAAGTCAGATCCACTTTTCACAAAGATAGTCGCAGTACTTCCAAACTCCTCTTTAATTTTATCTGTAGCTGTAAAGTTGTTACTTAGCCCAACATCACCGGCTTCAAGACTCGGAAGTTTTTCACCCTTTACGATTTCAACCATCTTCGCAGTATTGAGTCTTACGGCCCCTTTGCTGGTAACGAGATTTCGCAACTGATTCAGCGCGCCCTGCACTACCGCTTCATAAACCGGTGCCGAGTCATGCATCTGCGCAAGTTGCCCGCGCACCCCTTGAGAAATCAGCTCGCGCTGGTAGCCCAGTTCGTCGCGAACCGATTTATTGATGGAGTAGGCAGTATAGCCAAGTGAAATCCCGACAATAAATGTCATCACTAAGGAGCCCGCTAAAATTTTTTTATTCAATGACCACTTGCTCATATTAATTCTCCAATATTACCTGAGATGATTCTATGCTGTTCGTACTGATGATTCTTTTCCAGACACTACTTTATTTAAGGTCAGAACATTTCCCATCAAAGATTCCGATTGTGTCGAAAGCTGATCGGCTGAAGCCGCGGCCTCTTCGGATGCTGAGGCATTCTGCTGCGTAATTTGGTCTAACTGATTCATGGCTTTACCGATTTGAGCGATCCCATTGGCTTGTTCTTCGCTTGCTGTGGAAATCTCACCATTCAGGTCAGCCATTTTTTTGACAGCATTTACAATCTCTGCCAGAACTTCGCCCCCTTGGTTTGCCTGTTTGCTGCCCGCTTCGATCTTTTCAACACTGCCACCAATCAAAGAGGCGATATTTTTTGCGGATTCTGCACTTCTTTGTGCCAAATTCCGAACGGCCTCGGCTACAACCGCAAATCCTTTGCCTTGTTCGCCGGCCCGAGCCGCCTCAACCGCCGCATTCAATGCCAACAAATTCGTTTGAAAAGCAATGTCGTCAATGACTGAGGTGATTTCGGCGATCTTTTTAGAATCTGCCGAGATACTTTGAATTGATCCAATCAAAGTCATAATCTCTTTTTCACCTTTGACCGCGATCTCTCTGGTTGAAGTGGCCAAATTAGCCGCCTGCTTCGCATTTTCGGAATTAACACGCACCATTGATGTGAGTTCTTCCATTGTAGAGACTGTTTCATTCAGTGAAGAGGCTTGTTGTAAAGCAGCTGCTGACAATGCCTGTGAAGATTGCGAGATTTGCTCTGCCACTTGGGTGACATGGTTGGCACCGGTCGCTAAATCGGAAGAAACGACTGAAATAGACTTCGCCAGTGATATTGCAAAAACGACACTTGTCGAAAGACCCACCACAACCCCTATACCAACGATCATCAACATCGCGCCATCAATACTGGTAGTCTTCGCCTGAGCATCTTTAACATATTGAACGCCACTGCTTCTTTGAAAACCCACCAGATTAGTCATGGCCTCATCGTAGACTTTGGCCGTCTCAGGACAGTCATGAAAAAAGATATCCAACATTTTTGCCTGATCTTCCGCTTTTCCAGAACGATGGTATTGAATCACCTGGCCGCCGATCGCTTTAAAAGAGGTCCACGCTCTGTCCACTTTATCGTAAAGCTCTTTTTCACCGGGCTTCATATTACCGCTCAAGTATTCCTTATTGTGCTTCTCGTATTCGGCAATATTTGATTCGACATCTTTAATGAAATTTTCTGCCTGCTCTTTCGTTACACCAGGTAGAGCCAGACTGCGCAGACTGATTCGAACACCACGAAAGTTCAAGTACATCTGGTCAGCCGCTTCGATATTAGGTAGAACACCCTCTGTCACTTTTTCATAACTGTCTGTCACTTTGCCTAACCCAAAAAAGGTAAAGGCTCCGACAGCAACTGGAATTAGTGACATAAAGCCACCAAGAAGCAGCAGCTTCCCTTTTAAACTAATATTTGATGCCAACATGCGACGCTCCTGTTTCTCTATAAAAAATACGCTTCTGAGGAATGAATTAAACAACTAATTTCAATTTTTGCGGTGCTGAATGCAGTACCAGCTCCATCTGCGCTACCGACGATGAAAGATCTCCTCCGATCAAAGAAACTCTTGAGGTCACCGGAAGCTCTTCAAGGTTCAATTGATGAAGACAAGCTCCCCCTATAGCCACTGGCATCTCAAGGTCTTCGATTCCAACCCAGTTTTTCTTAACATTCTCGGCGCATATAGAAGACAAGCACACAATATCAGGTTGAATCGCCATGCAAGAATGCTTGAGATCATGCATCGGCAGGTTCACGCCGAGATAGTAAATATCCCAGCCTCTGAGCATCAGATATGCCGCGAGAATTAGTAACCCGCCTTCATGAAGTTCTCCTGAGGGAGTTGCCAACAAAGCCTTCGGTTGTTGCATATCACTTCGTACCATTTTAAAAAAATTCAACAGGCGTGTCCTTAAGAAGCTCCAGCTGAAATGCTCTTGCGCGACGTTAATGTGCCCGCGCTCCCAATCATGTCCAACCTGCATTAGAAGATTCGGATAGACCATCTCCAACAGATCGGTTTCACTCAATCGCAATCCCAATCTAGATAGATGCATTTCTGCGGTTGACACATCATATTTATACAGGGCCTCCAAAATTTGTGTGAGGCACGCACTTAAGGTTTGTTGTGAATTTTTCTGGAAGCCCGATGCCACTTCAACTTCTGCAACACCTTTAATGACCTGACCAATAGCTTCACGAACCTTCATTCCACCTTTGTGCAACTTCACGACTTCGCGCAATTTGTGAATGTCAGCGACCTCGAAAAGACGATGTCCACCTTGAGATCGTTGAGGACTGGGAAAACCATAACGTTTCTCCCAGTTACGAAGAGTCGCGTGGGAAAGACCCGTCAGTTGGTTAACTTGATCAATATCTAAAAGTGCCTCAGTGATCTTCATAGTTATTTAACTTATCGGATGAGCTGATGAGATAATGATGGCTCTGATGAATTTATTTTTAATCGAAGACGTGAATAATTCGCGTCTTCGACTTTTGTTATTCTGAATTTTGATCGTCGGCTACTACAATGACTTTGAGTTCACTCTAAAGAAAAAAGAAAAACAAAATTCAACTCAAAAGAAATTCTCGAGTACACACGCCCGAGAATTTCTCATCCCTAAGTTTGCCATTCAACAAAGATTACTTAGCAAGACAAAGGACTCTTACTGCAATCTCACCATATTTCGAATCAATACCCATGATATGAGCGGTAAGCCAAGTCTTGAGAAACTGAAAGAACATGGGATCCAAAGCTCCAGTCTTTTCGAAGTTATCGTGATACTGCTTCAATCGATCAAGGAGATCACGATGAACTTTCTTATGAGCATCCGCTTGTAAGTATGGCAGCGTTGCAAAGTAGCTTTCTTCGTGTTCACAGTGAATCCCCGTCCACAACACAAGCTCTTTAACAATCAATAAGAGTTCTTCATTCGAGGCCTCAGCCTGATGGCGCTCATACAACTGATTCATTATATTGATGAGTATCATGTGCTCATCATCCATCGCTTCCACTTGGGTTGATAACTTTGCAGCATCCCACTTAAAGTAAACGTCTGACATTTTAGTTTTGTCTTTCTATTGAAATTAAATGAGATATTTACGCAATTTCAACATTGCCTCAGAAGTCGAGCTGGCAATCAGCACGAACATTTCACTTTGCGCGAGTTCTTGGGCCTTCTTAAAATTTCCGTGCTCAACACAAATCAACATGTCTGCAACACAGAGATGAAAGGCCTCATAGTCCCGTTTAAAATCCTGAAAGTCTTTGAGATGCCCTAGATAGGCTTCCTTGTGTTGAAGCCACTGACCCAAGGGCCAAAACTCCTGTCGAAGAAGATTTTCGCTGGCGATAGTCGGCACACCTTTTTGAATTGCGGATCGAAGCTGAATTTTCCATTTTGCATGTTCGATGATAGCGTCATTAAAAGTCATGTCCACTCCCTTACCGCACTTCTCGGAAGGAGGTTGTTTTGACAATATGACGTGCATCATGTCTTGGAAAAAAATCGCAGCAAGAAATGCGATTGCTTTAATATATTCTAAAACAGAAGACTTGCATTTTTTAGATGTGATCAAGATGGCAGTACGAAAGCGCGGAAATCATATTCCGCGCTTCCGAGAAATATTCTAATGAATGGAAATCTGTCTTGCTTTGCTGGCCTCAGTTTTAGGAACCGTCACCAACAAGACTCCGTCTTCGAACTTCGCGTCGACTTTCTTTTCATCAATTGGTTGAGGCAAAGTAAAGCTTCGCACATATTCGCCGTACGAAATTTCAGACAGATGTTTCTTTTTTGTCTTTTCTTCCTTTTCTTCCTTACGTTCTGCACGGATCGTCAGTTGACTGCCGTCTACTTCAACTTTAACTTGCTCCTTCTTAACACCAGGAAGATCGAACTTCATTTGATAGCTATTTTCCTGTTCACTCACTTCACAAGTTGGTGAAAAGCTGAATTGGGATAAGCTCTTCTCGCTCGTACCAACTAGCTCATTCATGATGCGATCCATATCCTGCTGCATCCGTGCAATTTCACGAAATGGGCTGGCGAAGCGATTTGATCTAAATAGATCTGGTATATTGGCCATTAACGTCCTCCTTGGGTGGTTTGGTTTAACTTGGTAGATTCTAGGAAAGTGGACTGGATGTTTGGAGTTACTATTTTCAAATCTGCAACCTGGCACAAAACGGTCCTGACAAAATGCAAAGATTCATTTTCCCACTCAAATGGTAGCCTACACTCACTGCGATGTCTGACTAAAGAGAGGACGCTATGGCGAATAAAGAAACAATACTTCTTGCCGATGATATTTCTGATCGTTCCGCCAAAGGCCGGCTTCGCTCCCGTTTAATTCGCGACAATGCGACGGAATTTGCCAAGAAGTTGGATTGTAGCATCGAGCTTTTTTACGTCAGAAACCTCAATTCATCCTTTTTTAAGAAAAAGGATACCCGCGCCTTCTTAGACTCTTTTGAATCCATTCGAGAATCGATTCTTAAAGAGTTTTCTAAAATGAATGTTCCTGCCAAGGTCAAAATTCAAGTTGGTCAACCAAGAGAGGAAATTCTTAAAGAGATAGACTTCCTTGAAGATCCCCAAATGTTGATCTTAGGCACTCATGGGCATAAAGGCGTTAGAAAAATACTTTTGGGAAGCGTCGCTGAAGAGGTCATTCGCAGCTCGCGAATTCCGGTCTTTGTCCTGGGACCGGTGGCGCAGGAAAAAAAGGCTGTTCTAAAAATCTCTCCAGATATGCAGATACTCTTTCTTACAGACTTCAGTGATTCGAGTCTTGCTGCGGAAGAATTCGTCAAAACTCTCTGCAAGAAGCTGGGCTGCTCCGTTCTTTTTCTGCATAACATTGGCCAGCAGATCATGAATATACGCCAAAATCTTTATGGCTCTGGATACATTCCATTCAATATGGAAAAGATGTTCAGTCAGATGACCGAAGACGCTCAGAGGGAATTGGATCGTAAAACCAAAGCCTGGGCCAAACAAGGATTCAGAGCCACTTCAATTCTAGTGGAAAAAGAAGAGACCCTGGATAAACACTTTAAGAAACAAATTCGCGCCCAAACAGGATTGATCGTCATGGGAACGCACGGGCGAAATAAAGTTGTCACCTCATTCCTGGGCAGCACGGCCAGAAGTATTCTGCTGGAATCCCCGCTGCCGGTGATAGTCGTGCGAGCCTCACACAAATAGCAGGGCCAACAAACTAAGAACGCCCAATACTATAAGGACCACGGCCCCTTGCTGCCTGACGCCCCGACTCCCGAACAGGGCTGCATAGATTCCCTTCATCAAGTTATTGCTGGCCGCTGCGAGGACAATGCCTTTCGCTGCCGTCAATTCACTCAAAACAGTTCCAGCACTTTGGGACAAACTCATCAGGAAAGGATCAATATCCGTTAATCCTGTTAAAAGCGACAACACGTAAACACCGCTCGTACCAAAATTTTGCAAAGCAAATACCGTCAAAACGCTAACCACTGAAAATAGCAGGGCGAAAATCAAAGCTGCGCGTAACTCCAAGGGATTGCGTTGGCTGATATCCAGGTTCTGCCCAAGGCTTTCCTTATCTTTCCACAAATACACCCAAAGCCCCCCAGAAAGAGCGAAAACTGCACCCAAAACTAAGAAAGGCCCCAACAGCCTCTGTCCCAAACCCAAATTAAAGACCAACAAAAGCACAACAAGTCTGAAGTACATAAATCCGGATGCGATCACCATCGCTCCTGAAAACACATGGTGTGCTTTTTCCTCTTTAGACCGTTTTGCCAACACGACAGTCGTAGATGTCGACGAATAGATTCCACCCAAGATGGCCGTCAACACGATTCCCCGTCGAGTCCCTAGCATGTAATCAGCCACATAGGCCAAATAAGAAAGTCCACTGATAGCCACCACGATCAGCCAAATATAGTAAGGATTTAGCTGCAGATCTGTGAAACTTCGATTCGGTACTATTGGCAGGATGACTGCAGAAATCAGAAGAAATCGTGTGAAAGTATAGATTTCGGAAGCTGGAATTTTGCGTGCCAGATTCTCCAAGGCAACCTTAAGCTCCAACAAAAGAAGCACGATGACAGACAAGGTCGTTGCCTCCCAAAGCTGACCTTGGAATATTAAAGCACCCATCAGAAAAGTAAATAAGCCTGAAAGCTCTGTCGTCATTCCTGCCGTGGACGACAACTCGATCTTCTTTCGGTAAGACAACCACAACAAAGCGCCGAGAACCAGCACACCGCCCACCAGAAGATGGGGTTGCCCTTCTGTCAGTTGCGCCATTAAGTAGCCGCATAAACCTATTATTGGAAATGTTCGAACTCCTCCAAAGTAATATTTCCCAGCAGCGTGCTCTTCCCTTTCAAGCCCAATTAAAAATGACAATGCCAACGTGACAAAGATGGTGATTAACGAATCTGGAACAAGATTCTTGAGTTCGGAAAAATGGAATGCCTTAAGGGATTCTTCCATCAAACAAAGACCTTTGCTAGCTGTATGGTACCATCGATTTCATTTCACTTCATTGTCTCACCATTATGAGAAAATACGGAATGACGTCATCGCAATCAGGGGCAAGACCAAAGGACTCCACAGCGGAGCGTTTCATAGTTAACTAGGGAACGCTATTTTCCAAGGCGATGCGTCTTTTAAAAACTTGCACAATCAAAAAGATTCCGCCTATGATTTTGTAATCAAACAAAGGCTCTGGAATGAAAATGGAATTGGCCGATTTCTTAAAAAGTCAACTGACAGCTCTTCAGCGCAAAAACTCCCGCATTTCTCTCAGATCCTTTTCTAGAAAGATCGGTATATCACCGGGACGCGTGAGTGAAATGTTAGCGGGCAAAAGAGGACTGAGCGAGTACTACGCAGAGAAAATCGCCCATGGCCTCAATCTCAATGAGGCTGATCAGAGGAAACTTTTCTCTATGATCTCAATCAAAGCGAGAAAAAATCTATTACATCAAGAGCTGTTGGAAAAAGAAATTGCAATGCTGTCTTCTTGGGAACACTTCGCAATCTTGAACATCATGGCTTTGGATGATTTTCAATCCAATGAGAGCTGGATCGCCATGCGCCTCGGATTGAAACCTGAACAAGTCCGTGCCAGTCTTCAAATTCTTTCCGACCTTTCTTTGATATCCAATAAAGACGGACAATTCAAAAGAACTCCAAACAGAATCACGACTTCGGAGGACGTCCCAAGTACCGCGTTACGCAAAGCGCTTCGGGCCGACATCGAAAAATCTCTGGAAGTCCTGGAGGCAGTTCCACCTTCGATCAGGGATTTTAGCTCAATGACCATGACCATCGATCCAAAAAAAATAAAACGCGCGAAGAGGTTGATTACCAACTTCCGGGACAAAATGTCCATGCTCTTAGAAAAAGGTCCTAAGTCTGAAGTTTACAATTTGAATATTCAATTCTATCCCATGACAATCCCTCAAGAGGACATGAAATGAAAAAACACTTTGCCCTGCTTGTTCTCTTTCTTTTTGCTACAAAAGTTTGTCTTGCCGGAGATGTCAAACGCAATGGTGGCGACGTTCTGCTTTGTGATGGCACTTATTCAAGCTTTGATCTTTACGAAGGTGAAGTCAGTTACGGTTATAAAATCGATCTTCCCAGTGACGGCACCTATCAGCAGATTGCACAGAAGATCATTTCAAGAATTGGCAAAAACAACCCCCTTCGTCAAAACATGTACCTTCAACAGCTTCAGGATTTTACTTCGGAGTCGCGTTTCGTCCCATCCGCAAACTTCACAGCAATTCCCGACATTGGCGACGGAGTTCCTGTTCCCAAGAACTGCAATATGGTCCAAGTGGTGGCTCAGTTCCGACAAAGTGATCCACAAGGAAAAAGATATCTCATCAATCAAGACGTGTGGTCAGCCCTCCGCGAGCAAGACAAAGCTGTCTTGGTTTTGCACGAAATCATCTACCGAGAAGCCTTCCTGGACAATCCCAGAATTCAAAGCTCTGTGGGTGTACGCCACTTTGCGGCCTATCTTTCCTCAACGATGATGGAGCAAGGAACCTACAGAGACTACATTAAGGCGCTTAGTTTTTCTGGTCTGCAGAAGGCTGAGTACAAGAGCCTAACGTTCTTGTTGAATTCGGGCCTTTTGGAGAACAATCAAATAACTCAGTTCCCTGTTGAATTCTCAGAATCCGGCAATCTTCTTAAGGCGACCTTGGGAACCAGTGTATCCCTTCCCTATCTTGATGAAATTGTATCTTGTACCGCCGGCAACTCCGCTGATGCCATTAAAATGATCCTTAAAGGAGACAAGATCGCCATTATTTCAACGTGCCCCATGCTTGTCACTATGCAGAGTGGAGCGATCATAGGTTCTGCGACATCGCATATGATTGTATTAAGAGAATCAGACAGCCGCCCTTTTTTCTTTGTCTTTGGAAACGGCCCCGACTTTGAACCCTATCGATTTCATCTTTCCAGCGAATCTTTCTTTATAGATGCCAACCCGCGAAGCTATGGCGCTGTTTATTGGGATGAAACAGGACGCATCAGCAATCTCGATATCATTTTCGAGGGATTTTCCAAGGATGGTTTGAGCGACAACGTTCTTACTGTTGATGGTCATCAAGTGCCGCTGAAAACAAAAAATGGATCTTCACTGGGACAGAGATATTCATTCACTTTCGACACCAACGAAAGGATCCATTGGAAACTTCATCACTAAAGCAAGGTTTTTCTAGGGACCTTCAAAAATATAAGAGTCATCACCGTTAAGACTGCACCGACCGCTCCGTAAGCAAACGTAGCAGCCGAGCCATAATGATCCCACAGAAGACCTGCGACAGAACTCGCAATTAAGGTGGAAATTCCTGTGACAGTACCGAGATAGCCGACCGCGGTGGCCTTCATGTCTTTATTGAGAAGATCAATTGCAAAGGCCTTCCCGACTCCATCGGTCGCCGCCATATAGAGCCCATAAACGCCAAACAAAACCCAAAACTGAGATTCATGCGTTGCAAATGCGAAGCCGGTGTATACCAATGCAAAAATCACCAAACCAAAAAGCAAAACTCTTTTTCTACCAACCCTATCTGACAAGCCTCCCAGATAGGGACTGGCCAAGGCATACACAAGATTATAGAAACAATAGAGCAAAATGGTTTCAGTTAAAGGAATTCCCGCCTGCTGCATTCTTAAAAGAAGAAAGGCATCACTGGAGTTCGCCAAAGAAAAAACAGTCCAACTAAAAAGATAATGCTTAAACTCTTTTGGCAGAGAAAAAAATGAGGCCCAAGTCTGATGATAAGAAGGCGCCACTTGCTCTCGGCGTTCCTCCTTGAGCCGAAGAGCAGCGATCACGGCAAGAAGACCTGGAATGAGCGCTAGGAAATAAATAAAGCGCAGATTGCTGGAGTATTTTAAATACACTATCGCGAGCAATGGGCCGATGGCTGCCCCCAGTGTGTCCATCATGCGGTGCCATCCGAAGGCGGCTCCCCGTAAGTGAGGCGGCACGGACTCTGCCAACAGTGCATCCCTCGGCGCTGTTCGCAATCCTTTACCGGTGCGATCCAGGCCTCTGGCAAAAAGAACCTGCCCCCACACCTGAGACACCCCAATCAGAGGCTTGGCTACGGCTGCTAACAAATAGCCGCCCCAAATAAAAGGCTTACGGCGACGAATGCGATCAGACCAAAAGCCTGAATAGGTTTTTAAAAGACTCGCGATGGCTTCGGCAAAACCTTCAATCACCCCCACCGAGGCCACAGAAGCACCCAATACCGTCGTCAAAAAAATGGGGGTGATCGGATACAGCATTTCACTCGAGATATCCGCCAGAAAAGAAACCAATCCAAGACGTTTCACATTGGGAGTGAGTGCGCTCGACGAGTTTTCTGAAATTTCCTTTTTCTCTAACACTTTATCCTCTTCTACAATCACGTCTCAAAATGAGATGAAAACCCGAGAAGCCTTAAGAGTATCCGGAAAATCACCGATCAGTAAATGTGAAACAATTACGGAACGTATTCTTTTTATCATTAGTAGCGCCGCTTCTGGCCTGTTGCCAGATGGACGCAAAACTCATTGATATTAATTTTAGTTCCAAGATCGGCGCTGTCTCTCCAAACCTGACAATTTCAAAATCAGCTTTCTACTCAGGAGAATCAGCTCCTTTAAGTTCGTTGTTTAACGCCAGCACCACTGCAGGAATAGTATTCTCCAGCCCCGACGGCTACTACGATTCAAATACCGACTCTTTGATCTTTCCGAAAAATCTAAACAGCAAAACGGTCCAACTCATCGCAACTAATTCCGACGGTGGCACGCAACAGATTCCGATCAAGATTAATGGAGTTGATGAGTCTTTTGTCATTGAGACCCCACAGACTTATGGGGATCAAAATTATCCCACATCGGGTACAAAGTTAGCCGATGGAAAGATGTTTATTGGAACTATCGTCATCGACTCTGCGGGTGCTTGGGAGTGGTCTGTCATCAACTGCAGCACTGACAATGGGCTCAATTGGTCGGTTGTGGATAATTACCAGCCTTATAACCATGGCGAAGCGCATATCCTGGCCATGGCCAGCCAAGGCAGCAATGTCTACTACTGCGGCTATCAATGGGACTACGATAATGGTTCAGACAATCGCTGGTATATCCGAAGATCTGCAAATGCGGGTACGACTTGGCAAACTGCTGATTTGGATTCATCCGCCAGTACGGACAGCGCATGCCAATCCATCACGGTTTCACCGACAACTGGATATGTGTATGCGGCTGGCTCTGATCATTTCGGCGCCGGTGGCATCGCTCGTTGGGTTCTGAAAGAAAGCCAAGATCAGGGCCAAACCTGGTCGATAATCTATTCTCAAGATGTAAATAACTACAGCAGTAAAATCCTTCACATCAGGGTGGCGCCCGACAATTCAATCTGGTTGATCGGCGCCAATGCATCTAATAATGCCGTCCTTTATAAAGGCACTTACGCGGGATCTTGGATTTTCAATAGTATGGGTGTCAACTTCGGCACTGCAACCGCCAGCAACTATCAGACATTTGGTGAGCTGAGTATCGTCGATAGCAACACGGCCTTTCTGAATTCAAGATTTGGCGCTACCTGGAATATCAAAAGAACTACAGACGGTGGAGTCAGTTGGACTCAAGTTTACAACGCCGGAGCCAGCACTCAGGCCGGCGAATTTGAAGTCCTCAACAACGGCGACATGCTAGCGATGGGAACTTATATCCCAGCAGGCTTTGGACCTAGAGATGCTAAACTTGCCCGCAGCACCGATGGTGGCACCACTTGGTCTGCGACCACCCTCAAAACTGAAGAATATGCGAATGGTTGTCTTTTATTCCAAGATAATGCCAACGGTGTGCATGCAATTAATGCCGCTCAAAACTATGCAACTCATTTCTTCTCAAGCAACAGCGGCGCCTCTTGGACAGAAAAGGATTTCCTTGTCTACACCGAAAAATTCTACAATGAAATAAGCAAGCTTCTAATTCTGCCATCCGGAAACTTTCTCACCGTGGGTTATGCGGGCAACTACAGTCGTACCGTTCAAAAATCTCCGTGGTTTGCTGGCATCAGCTCAGATCAAGGACAGACTTGGACATATCCAGATCTCTATGTAGATCCGAGCAATAATTTAACCTCTTACGATGCCGCCTATGATCAGCTGGGAAATATCTATTCCTATGGTGTTGGATATACAGATCATTCGTCACGAGTACGCAAAAGTACCGACAACGGGCAAACTTGGTCTAACGTGGAAGTCTACATTCACCCTACCTACCCGAACGACCCCATCACATGGCAAAGCCAAGGTCGCTTCGTCGTGGATAAGAACAATGTTCCCTACTACGGAGCTTTCTATTACAACACCGGAGTCAGTAAGGGCTACGTTGAGATTCGCAAAGGCACTGTTGGTGGTGGCAGTTGGAGCACCGTCAAAACATTCCCGCTGAATGCGGCTTACAAGGCCTTTTATATGGTTGATCTCAAGGTCAGCAGTGACAACACGCTTTGGCTTTCCGGAAAAGAAACAAACGCCTCCAATCAAGCCGAGCGCGTGCTTTATAAATCCACTGATGGCGGTGTGAATTGGACAGAGGTTCGACGTGAATCCAATACGACTGATAATTCTTATGAACAAATTTCTTTTGATTCGAGTGGAGCTATTTATTTAAGACAAGTTACGCAAATTCAAAAAAGTATAGACGGTGGAACAACTTGGACCACAATCATGAATACGGGCACTCCAAAAGACATGCTGGTTACCAGCAACGACAAGATCTTTGTTCTTATGAACGACAATAAGCTTATGAAACTGCAGGCAGATTCAAGCTGGTTATTAATTAACGACCAGACAGAACAACCAAACCCTACGGGACGAAATTATATTTACCAAGACTATGTCGAATCTATCGGTTTGATTGAGCTCTCTCCGACCACCCTAGGCCTGCAGACGAGATTTACAGAGTCAAAAGTGGGAACTGTTGAGTTAATCAAAACCATTCCTATTTCCAACTGATCTTTGGCAGCATCCAAACTTCGCATTGACGTCTTATTGATATGCCCGATTGACGATCGGACAGAATCTTAATTAAGCTAAAGCCCTATGGCTAAAATCATTATTCCGCCGGAAATGCATCGCTCACAACATACAGGCTGGCTCAGAGCCGCTGTCTTGGGGGCCAATGATGGAATCGTATCAACGGCCAGCCTCATCGTGGGGGTCGCTGCCGCAAACTCATCCCATCAAAACATTCTCATCACGGGCATCGCGGGATTGGTCGCGGGAGCCATGTCGATGGCGGCGGGAGAATATGTTTCCGTAAGCTCTCAAGCCGACACTGAACAAGCCGATCTCTCTCGAGAGAAGGAGGAGCTTGCCAATAACGTTGAATTCGAACGTGACGAGCTTGCACAGATTTATGTGCAGCGAGGTGTAACTCCAGAACTTGCCAAACAAGTGGCCCTCCAGTTGATGGAACACGATGCACTGGCCACTCATGCACGCGAAGAGCTTGGGATCACTGAAGCTCTGACCGCACGTCCTATTCAAGCAGCATTGGCTTCTGCGGGAGCTTTTTCGGTTGGCGCAGCTCTTCCGTTGGTCATGGTGCTGATCGCCACTCCGTCGCACCTCATTATTTGGGTGTCTGCAGCCTCTTTGATTTTTTTGATTCTTTTAGGAATTTTAGCTGCGAAGGTTGGTGGCGCCAACATATGGAAAGGCGCACTTCGCGTCGGCTTCTGGGGAGCATTTGCGATGGCCTTGACTGCCGGAATAGGATCGATTTTCGGCACGTCGGTTTAAAATAAATCTTCCAGAAAGAATGCCGCCAATTCAGACTTGCCGGCCAATCCTGATTTTGAATAGATCGAAACAGATTGAGCACGAACTGTTTTTTCAGAAGTTTGACGTATCTCTGCAATTTCCTTAGAGCTCAAGCCTTTCAATATTAACAGCGCCACTTCTTTTTCAGAAGGCGTGAGCGACCAACGCACTAACTGTGCGTCAATAGAATCACTAAGACCTTGAATGTATTTCTGGGATTCAGCCTTCCACAACTCTGCTTCTTTTTCTTTCTGCAAAATACGCTCACCTGATTGCACCAGTTCATGAGATTTGCGGAAAGAGTCTTTCATCAAAAGAAAGAATCCAAAACCTGCAATCAAAGCCACTGTCAGTTCGGTCGATAAATGGGGCCAACTAACCCCCTGCTGCGAATCCGTGATAAGGTCGGCCCCAACAAATACGAAGATCAAAACCAATATCGCCGCCAAATAGCGGCGTTCATTTTTGGACAGAGACTCTTCAATCATTATCTTTATCTTCCTTTTTAATTTCCGACGGCCCGGATTCCACTTGGGCGCCACCGTCGGCTCGAAGTTCCGTGTGCCTGATCTTTCCGCCTAAGTTCGCTGTATAAGCTAAACTTATCACGGCCAAACCTGCAACTCCCAAAACCGCAAAGTTCATGGGCCGCCCTTTCTTGTCATCCTTCTGAAAGACCAGTGCGACTGCAGCAAGAGCGCCAGAGACTAAAGTCAAAACCAAGGACACCTTCGCAGCATCTTCATGGGACTCAATAAATGACTCCGCCACACCAGGCAAATGCTCGATGACTTCTTCTGCCGGTTCCCCAGTAAAGTAAACCGGCAAAACCATCGCTGCCAGACCAATCAAAACCAAGAGCGCGAAGCGGCGGGCTGATAGATTTCCGACAAAAATTCCGTAAGCCAAAAACACGAGGGCCACCGGAATTCCAACTACCGGAATGTGATTCATGATGAGATGGACATGGGCAAAGTTCATAAGATCTCCTTTTCATGCTCACAGTATTCGGTTTTTCAGCTTATTTGACCATTGGGCAAATGCCCCAAAGAGCGGTAATCACTGATCTTTGGGCATCTGCCTTATTTTTTGAACCACACTTGCGGAACTTTTTGAATCTTAGAGATGTCGTACCCCAGATTCTCTAATCGCGCCAAAATCTGCTGATACACGGCTTTATCCAGGGTGGAGTTCCTAGCCATGATCCACACATACTTTCTGCTTGGCACACCAATCACCGTGTAAGAGTAATCGGGGGCCAGATCGATCACCAGATAGGCAAACTTCAAGGGCCACCATGGTTGCACTCGCCATTCGGCATTGGTTTTTTTATCGTAGATCCAGGCTTTTTGTGGATATTTCTTCAACTCCCCCTCAGGGGTGAGTTTGTTGTAGCGGAAATCAACATCGATTCGTTGCTCTTTCTCATTCCAGCTATAACTTTCGATGGCATTTGTTGCACCTTCTTCGACAAAGGTTGGAATATTGGCGATGACATACCAGTCTCCCATGAACTTTGGAATATCAACGTGGGTGACGGTGTGAAGAGGTTCCTTATTTTCCGTTGTGGACTCCATAGTCGAGCAAGCTCCCAAAAGCACGGTGCTGAGAATTCCTAAAACCACTAGTCTAAAATGCTGTGTTCTTAAAAACATGATTCAGTATAGATTTTCTCAGCTTTAGAAGCTACATGACAAGTGACAAACATCTACTTCGTCAAAGTCTCAACTTTTAATGCTTTCTTGGCTTCTTCCAGCCCACCCAGGTTTTCCAAATGCTTAAACCCGAGATCCTTCATGATGCCAACGGCCTGTTGGGAGCGCTTGCCAGAGCGACAATAAACCTTGTAGCTGTCCTCACGGTCCAACTTAGCGACTTCTGTTTTAAAATTTTGATTTTTAACGTCGATGTTAATGGCCTGGGGAATGTGCCCTTCGGAATACTCTTCGGGTGTTCTAACATCAAGAAGGACTTCTTTTGCCTCTGCCCAAGAATGAAAACCGGTAAAAGCCAAAAGGAGAACGAGAAAGAGATTTTTCATTTCTATTCCTTGTTTAGAATTTCAATGACAATAGTTTCTTCGCCCTTGTTCTCCCGGCTCAATCAAATAACGATTCCTTGTTAGAATACTTGCCTACTAGAATCCACTAGTATCGCCAACTGAACGACGTTCAGACTCTGCAAGATCATCATCAAAAGGAATAACTTGGCTGGTTGCCTGAACTTTTTTCGGCGATGGCGACTTCGCTTTGACGACCCTCAACTGCGGTTTCACATTTTTTACAGAAGGAGCGGTCTTCAAAGAGATCTCTTTGGAGTCTGCACTGCCGCGAGCAGTTCCTTGCAAAATAGCATGCAATTGAGACACGGAACCTTCAAGCACACCCGCTTGATGCGCCATCTTTTCAGAAAACTGAGCAACTTCCTCGGATGCCTGCGCATTTTGCTGCACGGAAATATCCAGTTCAGTCATCGCTTTGGTAATTTGGGAAATACCTTCAGCCTGTTCGCTGCTGGCTGCGGCAATTTCATTATTCAAATCCGCCACTTTTTTGACGGAAGTTAGAATATTCTGCAACAGCACTTCGCTGCGATCGGCAATGGAGGATCCATTGTCCACTTTGCTCACACTGTCTTTAATCAGCTGATTGATATCCTTTGCTGCTGAGGCACTTCTTTGTGACAACGAACGAACAGCCTCCGCCACGACTGCGAAACCACGACCATGTTCACCCGCGCGAGCCGCTTCCACAGAGGCATTAAGTGCCAACAGATTTGTCTGGAAAGCAATATCATCGATAACATTGATGATCTCTTCGATCTTTTTCGAACTTGCAGAGATATCATGCATGGACTCAATCAAATTACGTATTTCCTTCTCACCATCCTGGGCAGACTGAATACTTGCCAGAGACAAGCTCGAAGCCGATTTAGAGTTATCAGCGTTGATCTTCACCATACTGGTGAGCTCTTCAATAGATGCCACAGTCTCTTCGAGTGCGCTTGCCGCCTGTGTTGAACCAGAAGAAGCTTGATGGCTGGCACTTGCCAATTGTCCACTCGCCTCCATCACTTGACCTTGGGTCTCAGAGATGGAATTCGAAATTTTCGATAAAGATGAATACAACTTAGATGACATGAACAATCCATAGATCAACAGACCAATGCCGCCAAAGATACTCAGAAGAATTACAGAATTCTGCCCCATCTCCGCCGCCGCATCTCCCGCCTCAATCTCTGCTTTTACTTGCGTGTTTAAAAGATTCGTTCCCTTCTCTACGTTTCGACTGAGATCGAATATTTTAGGAACCATTTCTGAGAAGATGATCGAAGTTGCTTCTTTATCTGATGCGATATCATTTTTTCGAAGTAACGCCAAAGAGCGTTCCAGCGGCACACCAATGTTCTCGGTGTCTTTTAGAACCGTTTCAAAGTCACTGCGCATTTCAGGGGATAAATGAAAGCTTGAAAACTTCTTAACCTCTTCCTTTAAAAGGTCATAGCGAGATTCCACTTCCTTAATTTTTTCTTCACGAATCTTTGCGTCGGAGATAGCGGCGCTCGTCCATATAAATCGCATTAAGGCATTGGCGTGAACCCGAATCAACAAGATCGACTCCGTCTTGGGCAATCGATCTTTGGCAATCATATTGGCTTCATGTTGCTGCTTATGCAAAGCCAATATCGAGACAAATGAAAGAGCCGCAAAAAATGCAATTGGCAGCAAAACCAACACTAAAAGTTTTGCGCGAATTCCTGAGAATACCGAAGCCTTCTTTTCCATAACCTGATCCTCTCTAACGTCCTATTAGTATTTTCTCCAGCTCCAGTTTCACACCAAGCAACAGAAAACAAGCTGATGGCCGTCATGATTGATTGATATTTTTTGAGAGTCATTTCAGATTCGGAAAAGGTCCTGTTTCAAATTGAGAATATGAGGCGCTGGTGTGCTGACTCAATGTCACTTATAGAATTCCTCTCACCTTCCCTGTGATAGAACTCATGACCGACGAGCCTTCCAAAACTCAAACCAGACTATGCTTATAAATGCACTACTCAATGCCAGCCCCAAATCCAGTGGATGCAGAAATGAAAACCGAAAAAGCGTTCTCAATGGTGGAACATAGAGAACCAAAAACAAAATTATGAGCGACCCCGCTATCACCCACCATAAAGCATCGTTCTTCACTCGCAGTTCTTGATACAAGCTGCGATTCCAAGAACGATTTATAAAGATCAGCCCCATGTTGGCAAATATAAGTGTCGTAAAAGTGAGCGTCCTCGCATCCAGCTCCCCAAGTCCCCGTTTCAGAGAAACCAGAAATACCGCCAATATAATGACATAGATAAAAACTCCCTGCAGCACACTGGGCACAATCAGCTTTCTGGAAAAAAACTTTTCATTTCGATTTCTGGGTTTTCGTTTCATGACATCTTCGGCCAATGGCTCCGATTCAAAAACCAAAGAACAGGCCGGCTCAATAATGAGATGTAAAAAGGCAACATGAACCGGCATAAGCACCAAGGGTAAGTTTAAGAATACGGGAAGTATTGAAATACCCATAATGGGAATATGAATCGCCAGAAGATAGCCGGCAGCAGCTTGCAAGTTATCATAGATTCCCCGCCCTGTGCGAATACCCTGCACAATAGAGGTAAAATCATCATCCACTAAAACCATCGAAGCCGCTTCTCGGGCCACATCGGTTCCTTTGAGTCCCATGGCAATTCCGATCTGCGCGGCCATCAAGGCTGGACCGTCGTTAACCCCATCTCCTGTCATGGCAACGACCTCACCTTGCCCTTGCAGGATCTGTACAATTCGCAACTTCTGCTCGGGAATCATTCTGGCAAAACAGTTTGTCCTTGTCAGTTGAAAGGCCAGTTCCTCATCCGACATCCGCTCCATTTCTTTTCCACTGAGAATCGCCTGTGGATTCTGCAAGCCAATCTGTTGGGCAATGATAGAGGCCGTCTTTGAATGATCCCCCGTCATCATCATCACCCGCACTCCGGCTTCGCTGCAAAGAGCGATGGATTCTTTGACTCCGGAGCGCACGGGATCGGCAAATCCCACTAAACCCAATAATTGCAGACGCAAGGCCTTCTGATCGGCGGGAAGCTCATTCTGCTTATAAGGTGCCGAGGCCACAGCTAAAATACGAAGCCCCTTCTGTGCCATACTATCGACCGCAACAAACACTTCTTTTTTTTCTGACTCGGTCAGGTGCGAAATCTGAACAACGGCCTCAGGAGCCCCCTTGGCGGCCACAAGGACCTCGCCCTGAGACTGTTGCCAAACATTGCTCATAGCAAAGAAATGCGAAGACAAGGAAAACTGGAAGACAAGCTTACCCACCATGTTTTTATTTTCAATTTGAAATTTTGAATCAGCTTCGGCAATGGCACGTTCCATCGGGTCAAATGAGTAGGCATTCGATGCTAATGAAGCGATATGTATTATTTCATCCTTGGATTGCGAAACTCTGCCTAACGATAGAACTTCTTGAATTTCCATCTTATTCAATGTGATCGTGCCCGTCTTATCCACGCACAGAACAGTCGTGGCACCAATATTTTCCACGGCATGAAGTCTGCGGGTCAAAACGTTCCGCTGAGCAATCCGCCTGGTCCCCAGTGCTAGAAATATTGTCAAAACTGCAGGTAATTCATTCGGCAGAATCGCCATTGCCAATGTTAAGCCCACTAAGATTCCGCCCAACACATTCTTGGACAAGAGCGCATAAGCCACGGCGGTCACAATACAAAGAAGAATTGCCACCACGGACAAACGCTTCACAACCTGACGACTTTCCAATTTCAACAATGTTTCCTCAGACCGACCTGCCGTCAGCAACACACCAATTTTTCCCATTTTAGTGTGAAAACCAGTCGCCACTACTTGTGCAATTAATTGTCCACGCACCAAAGTCGTTCCCGCCCAAACAGAGGATTGCAAATCTTTTTCTACGGGGAAAGATTCCCCCGTCAGTAGCGATTCATCAGCCTGGACATTGAGCGATTCAATAGCTATCGCATCAGCGGGGACAATATCTCCTTCGCTCAACTGAATAAGATCGTCGACGACAAGTTCTGTCGCCGGAATTTTTGTTTTCACACCATCCCGAATAACCCACGCTCTGGGGCTCGACAGCCTCCTTAGGGCCGTCAAAGCATTCTCGGTCTTCCTCTCTTGATACAGAGTAATAAAAATAATTAAAGCCCAGAAACCCATCAGAATAAAGGCTTCCTGTCGATCACCTATCAAGGCGTAAACAATTCCGCATGCCGCCAACAGGCTGCTCATGGGCTCTTTTAAGATTTCCAATAGATGTCGAAAAAATGTGCGTGGTTTAACCGAAGGCAATTCATTGAGGCCGTCTCTTTTCAAGCGGTTCAAGGCTTCTTCATGACTTAAACCTTGTGGACCCAAAAGACTCCCCCCGGGATAAAGAAAATATTGTCCCCTGATTCCACACTCACTGAAACCTGTTTTATTACAGCGGGCTCAATGCGATCACACAGAACATCTTCATTTCTATTGAGCCCCAAGACCTTTCATCAAAAAATATACTGAAGGAAGTGTCTATGCCACCTACAAAAGTTCTGCTCACGGATGACATTAGCAGTCTCTCAGTCAAGGGAAGAAAAAGATCCCATCAGCTGCGAAATCTAGCAGCTCATCTTTGCCAAGCTCTCGAGGCGCAGCTGCATTTTCTGTATGTTGAGGACATTCCTGAGCATTTGCGAAAAAGAAAACTCTTGGCTCCGCTGGACAAGCGCAGCCCGCAGATGATTACGCAGTTGAAAGAAGACCTCGACAAGGTTTCGCCTGAAAGTGAAGTCCATATCGAGTCGGGCCATCCCCTCGAAGGAATCTTAAAGTGGATCAAGAAAAATTCCCCAAACCTGGTTGTCATTGGAACCCGGGGGCTCAGTGGAATAGGAAAAATATTTCTAGGCAGTGTGGCGGAAGAGGTCATCAGACACAGCACCGTCCCTGTCGTCGTGGTAGGTCCGAAAGTAAAAAAAGCGGGCTTCGCCACAAAGGGGAAAAAGCAACGCATTCTGCTACTGACAGACCTCACATCTGCCAGCAAACCCGCTGAAGATTTTGCCCGAAAGTTGGCGAAGTCCACCGATGCAAGGGTCACCATCTTTCACTCGGTGGGTGATGCAATCATGCATGTCAAAGAGGTATTCTTACACAGTCGAATTCCGATTTACTCTTTAGACAAACAAATTGCTGAGATGAAACGCTGGGGCCGGGAAGAAACCACAAAAAGAGTCGACCAATTCAAAAAAGACGGCATTGTCACAACCGGCCAAGTGGTCACAGAAGAACGCGAAATAGAAAAAGAACTAAAGCGCGAATTGGAAAGTGACTACGATCTTTTAATCATGGGTACGCATAGCAGAAACAAACTTTTGACATCCTTCCTGGGAAGCACCGCTCGCAATGCCTGCCTGACCTCACCTGTCCCTGTCGTGGTTGTTCGTTCTATTTAAAGGTGACTTATGAATGTCATAGAAATTCACATCAAAGAGGTGCCTCAGCTCTTCGACTCAAGAGATCCGGCACCCTTTCATGAAAGAGATCTAGACAGTTCCTTTGCAAACTATCTGATCGCGTGCGCCGAGGAAAGTAAAACCCGGTCCAAGTATTTTCGCATTCAGATTGATATCGACGAACGACACCCGACAATTGATGAAGAAAAGATTTCCGCAGCCATCCATTCCTATTTCAAATACCAAATCGAACTCAAACGTCTGGAGTTTACACGGACCATGCGCATGGCACGTCTTTTTTTACTGTTTGGCTTGATCATTTTATTTCTGTGTTTATCCATCGCCCAAATTTTGCAAAACATTGAGTCGGACTTTATCAAAACATCTCTGCGCGAAGGCGTCGTGATCTTCGGCTGGGTTTCCCTATGGAAACCCCTGGAGGTTTTTCTTTTTGATTGGTACCCAATCTACGACAAGATTCGGCTATATCGAAAAATTTTTGCCTCGCAAATTAATATTTTATTTAACGCTAAGGAGACTCTCTAATGGAGATTACTTTTTTGGGTGCAGCTGGAACAGTCACAGGATCCAAATACTTGCTTCGCTCTGAACGAGCGAATGTTTTGATTGATTGCGGGATGTTTCAAGGTCTGAAGGAGTTTCGCGTACTAAACTGGGATGTCTTGCCCGTTGATATTGCCCATATTGACGCCGTTATACTCACACATGCCCATCTCGATCACTGTGGGTATTTACCACGTTTGGTTAAAAGTGGATTTCAAGGACCGATCTATGGGACCGAAGCCACCATTGAGCTTGCGAAGGTCGTCCTTCTTGATGCGGCCAAGATTCAAGAGGAGGACGCCGCTCACGCCAACAAGCATGGCTTTTCGAAACACCATCCTGCCCTGCCACTGTATGACTCCACGGATGTTGAGGCGACTTTTCCACTTTTTAAACATCAGCCTTTCCATACGAAATTTGCTTTGAAAGATCTGGAATTTTATTTCTCTGAAGCGGGACATATTCTTGGCGCCGCCTCTGTCATGGTTTCTTATCGCAAAACCAGTATCTTATTTTCAGGTGATATCGGCAGAAAACAAGATCCCATCATGCGTCCGCCAGAGCTTCCTCGTGCCTGTGACTATATCGTCATGGAATCCACCTATGGCGACCGACCTCATCGCGGCCCTGCCAGCAAAGAAGTCCTTCGTGATTTGGTCAACAAGATCCATCAACGTAAAAGTATCCTGCTGATTCCCGCTTTTGCCATCGGTCGTTCCCAGAATTTACTGATTGAGCTTATCGAACTTCGCCATAGTGGACAAATCCCCAAAGAGATTCCCATCTATCTAAACACCCCGATGGGACAAGAGGTGACTCGGCTTTATCGAACCTACGCCTCTTTGCTGAAAGTTTCATCTCAGAAAATTGAAGAGCTCTTCAAGGAAGTTCACTTCATCAAATCCGCCGATGAGTCCCGGTCCCTGAATGAAAAATCGGGTCCCATGATCATCATCGCGGCAAGTGGCATGCTCTCCGGGGGGCGTATTCTTTACCACCTCGAAGCCTTTGGCGATAATAAGAACAACATCATTCTTTTGGCTGGTTTTCAAAGTGCCGGCACACGGGGATGGGCTTTAGCCAATGGGTGCACTGAGGTCAAAATCCACGGTCGCTTTACCCAAATTAATGCTGAAGTTATAACTTCAGATTCTTTCTCGGCTCATGCCGACCAGAAGGAACTTTTAGAATGGGTTAAAGCCGCCCGACAGCGCCCCGAAAAAGTTTTTTTAGTCCACGGTGAACCGTCAGCTGCAAGTGAACTTGGGCATCGTATTATCAATCAAATTGGTTTTTCCGTTTATATTCCGAAAATGAACGAACGCGTGAAACTTGAAAAAATGAAAGCCGTGACCTTCGCAGAGCCGCCATCTTATGATCCACAAATTTAGATTGGAGACAAGCTCCCCTCAAATGACAGCGTCTGAACCTGATTGAAAGCAAATCCAAGATTTTCCAACCCCAAAGATTCATAATAGAAATCGGCGGTTCTTGTGAAATCAAACAATGCCTTCGATGTCCTTCAATATGTGCAATCACATCAGCGAATCTTTATTCACGGAGGCGCGGCGACTCCCATGGTACTCACCAAAGCTCTTGTCGAGCATGCTCCTCGTTTGAAAGATGTGGAACTCATTCATATACATACGATGGATCAGGCAACCTACGCCGATGAAAAATTCGCAGGCAGTTTTAGAGTGGCAAATCTTTTTGTCGGACCGAATATGCGCCCTAAAATGAAAGAGGGCCGGGTCGACTATCTCCCCTGCTTCCTTTCTGAAATTCCGAACTTGTTTCGCTCTGGCAAAAGGCCCTTGGATGTCGCGCTTATCCACGTATCACCTCCCGATATACATGGTTACTGTACGTTGGGGACCAGTGTCGACGTGGCTCGGGCTGCCATTGATTCCGCAAAGATCATCATTGCTCAGATCAACAAGAAAATGCCTCGTGTGCATGGTGATGGGTTTATTCACATGGATCGCATTGCTCATTTCATTGAAATCGACGAACCTCTGCCGGAGTCTTTACCAGGCCCTTTGGGTAAGGATGAGCTGGCCATTGGCAAATATATCGCAGATCTGATTGAAGATGGTTCAACCTTGCAAATTGGCATTGGCAGCATTCCAGACGCAGCTTTGGCCAATTTGAAAGACCGAAGGCATCTGGGGTTGCATTCAGAAATGTGGTCCGATGGGGCTCTTGAACTTCTCAAATGCGGTGCCATCGACAACTCGCAAAAAAAAGTTCACGCTGGGAAAACCGTTTCGGGCTTTGTCATCGGCAGCCAGGCTCTGTATGACTTTATCCATGACAATCCCAGTGTCGAACAATTGGATATTGGCTATGTCAATAATCCGACAACGATTGCGCGAAATCCAAAGGTGATTGCAATCAACTCCGCGGTGGAAATAGATCTGACGGGACAAATCTGTGCCGACTCTGTGGGCTCAAAAATCATATCTGGTGTGGGAGGGCAAATGGACTTCATGCGTGGCGCCACTCTCTCTCCTGGCGGAAAGCCCATCATTGCGTTGACCAGCAGAACCCGCAAAGGAATCTCCCGCATCGTCCCCACCTTAAAAGTCGGCGCGGGGGTTGTTACAACCAGAGCCCATGTCCACTACGTGGTCACTGAATATGGAATCGCAGATCTCTATGGAAAAACTTTGCACGAGCGGGCGCTGGCCTTGATCGCTATCGCACACCCAGAAGATCGTGTAGCCCTTGAGAAATCTTGGTACAACAAGGAGAGTTTATGAAAAATGGAGCCGCCTTTATTACCGGTGCAGGTTCTGGCATTGGCAGAGCCACTGCCATCACATATGCGAAAGCGGGAATCCCTGTTGCCGTCGTGGATGTTTCAGAAGAAGGAGCGCGAGAAACGCTATCTCTGATTCGATCCAGCACCGACGTTCCAGCAGAGGCCTTCAGTTGTGACGTGACTATTGATGGAGACATCAATAAAGCCTTTTTCGCAGCGGTCGAAAGATTTGGTCGAATCCAATATGCCTTCAACAATGCCGGAGTCGAAGGCTTTGCCTGTTCCTTTCAAGACGCCACAGACGAAAATTGGGACGGCGTTATCAATGTCAACTTACGTGGTGTTTGGATGTGCATGAAGTACGAACTTTTTCATATGGCCAAAGCCGGTGGCGGCTCGATCGTGAATTGCTCTTCCATTGCAGGAATTGTGGGCTTCACACAAATGGCACCTTATGTTGCCAGCAAACACGGAGTCCTGGGGCTGACTAAAGTTGCCGCTCTGGAATATGCAAAACAAAACATTCGGGTCAATGCAGTCTGCCCCGGAGTTATTCAAACCCCTATGGTTGACCGCTTTCTAAAGCATGAACCTGAAAGCAAATCACAGTTTATTCAGGCCACCCCTTTGGGACGACTTGGAACACCGGAGGAAATTGCAGAGGCAGCACTTTGGTTGAATTCAGACAAGGCCTCCTTCGTTACAGGTCAGGCCTTGGTTGCAGATGGTGGCTGGGTGATTCAATAGTTCAAATCACCCAATACTTGTGGTTTGGTAAGAATAGATTGATAAACTTTGTAATTACGGGTGACCAAGCGCACGTACTCGCGAGTTTCCGTGTATGGGATCATTTCAACAAATAGATCAATGTTGTTGGTTGGATAGCGCTTTTGCCACTGACGAACGATCCCAGGACCTGCATTGTAAGCAGCTAACGCCAATTCAACAGAACCAAATTCATTGATCAGTCGAGCCAGGAACTCAGAACCTGCGTGAATATTTGCGCCAGGACTTAAAAGTTGCTTAGGCTGTTTCACACCAAAGATTCGTGCCGTTGGATAAATGAGCTGCATCAGACCTGATGCCTTTGCCCGACTTCGCGCCGATGGGTTGAAGGCACTCTCTTGTCTGATCAATGCTTTCACCAATACTGGATCGGCGCTCTTGCTGTTCTCGACAATTTCCTTCCAATAACGAACCGGGAACAAAAGACCAGCCACCGATGGAGATAACATTTCAGGATGGTCTGCTAAATAGCGATGCAACGTCTGGAAGACTGACAGGTCTGCGCCGCTGAAACTCATCATGACTAACATTGAAGTTTGGAATGGCAAAGGCAGGCTTCTGAACTTTTCATAGTTCAACTTGCTTGCGAGATACTTAACTGTTTCAGCTTTGCCTTTTTCATTCAGCTCAATGAAGGAAACTAACAAACGATCCCAATCCTCTGAGCCGCTGGAGGTCGATAGATACCATTGAGGTCTGATATGCTCAGACTTATTTGCATCCTCCAAAAGAATGCCGTAGCCACCCCATGGGTTTCTATTGCTTGCCTCTTTAGAGGACGAGCACAGGCTGTGTAAGTAAGCCAAACGATCATTCACACCGCGGTCTGAACTCGCTGGGAACATATTCAAATATTCCTCGGCCTTCGGGCACTCCCCTTTTTGAATAGAAAAAACTGCCAAACGGAATAGGCTTTCATTCTTTGAAACTGCCGGACAGCTCAGAATCTTTTCATGCAGATTTTGTGAGACCGCACTGGCCTCTGTTGCCGGGAAATCCAACTCTAAAGAAAAACCAAGGGCCTGACTTTCAACAGCTTTGCTGCATTCAAAATCTGCCAGCAGTTGATGTCCGCGACTGGTTTTTTTAGCAAGGCTCCAATTGCGGAACTTCTTCAAATACTGTTGCTGTTGGTTTTTTTCTTTTGAAGAAACCTGCACGGTCTTTTCAGCCTTTAACGACTGCGGCAAAGATGCTGCAGGATCTTTCCCATTCAGCCCTTCAAATCCCTGCACTGAAGACTGCGCTCGCAATTGCGCCAAAGTCGGAGCAGCTCCCTGTTGCAAAGCTTGGCTCAACTCTAGAGCCCCCGCTGGAACAACCATCGCCGGCTCGCGCGACTTCGTCGCACAACCTGTCACCAATAAGAATGAAAGAATAAATAATTTGCGCATATGTACCTATCGGAATTTTAGCGAATTCCGCGGGCCAGTTTAACAATATTTGTTGTAAGCTATGCGCGTTAATAGAAATAAAAAGCCCCTTAAGCCCAAGATGCCCCACGCCTTAAGGACAGAGCTTCTGCCTGTCTCAAAGTGAGACCTGGATGACTGTCCGGCCTTATCTGATCACGCGCCCTTGATGGGTGAATAGATTTTGGCCAAATCGACCATAAGATTGAGTTAGAGTTTTCAATCCCCCATCCACAACGGATGAGTTGATAATGAGATAATTATGATGCCAGGAGTACTCAACGCGACGATCATTGCGCATGATCTCCCCCAGCGGAATCGCGAAGCTATGGATGGAGCTGGAGGTGATCTCGAACGTCTTGTAACCAAGAATTCTCGGCTCCAGTTCCAGAATCTCGCTGAAATGAATATCTCCCGAACCTAAAATCACGGGAGCTGAGATCTGAGACAATTTCTTCAGCACGTCTTTGAGATTGGCCGTATAATCTTTCAACATCGACTCTTGCTTGTAGTAGTTTCCAAAATATTGACTGCCATTGAGGATCCAACTCGGTTTGCTGTTTTCTCCAAGTCGCGCTAAGAAATCCTCTTGTTGATCACGGCCCCAATGCAGGCCTCTGCTCAACCCAGGATCGTCTCTGAAGTATCTATCATCCATAAAGAAAAAACGCTGCCCAAAGCCGGTGAATATCGAACTCACACCATAGCCCCGCTTGAATCCATCGACTTCTCTACTTCCCCAAAATAAATCAAATATCCGGCGTGCTGCTTCTTTCAAATGAAAGTTTTTATTGGCGTTGTTCTTGCCATAATCATGATCATCCCAGGTTGCCAGGGTTGGAATGAGAAAGGGCTGACGAAAATGATGCAACAAAGAGCGGGTTTCGCAATATCGCTTCCACAAGCCATCGGCGGTTCCATCACTGAACGTGTCTGCATAGACGGTGTCGCCAATGGCAAAAATCATTTCAGGACGATGAGCAAAGAGCCGACTCCACATATTTTTACGCTGATAGAAATACATGTCATCCATACAGCTGACCAAAGCAAAACGTAATGATTTCTTTGTGGTCAAAGGCAGGGCTTTGAAAATTCTCTCGTCTAAAATAGTCCCTCGGTCTTTATCTATCACCCGCAGGCGATAGCGTTCCTCCGAACGCAAGTTTTGCACAAAGAGCTTGTCTATCCCGCAATCAAAACCTTTTCGCGTAGCATGATCCCAGAGCTGCACAGGAACATCCCTTCCCTGGGAATCCAGCACGCGATAGGCATAGGGCATTTTGCCTAAGGTCAGCACGGTGAACTGTGAAGTCGTGGCATTGGTCATATGCTGACAAATCGGAATGTCGCCGGTAAAGAGCGAGCCCAATGCCTCAGCAACCGATCCGAAGGCTTGCGTAGATAGTGCCGACGAAATAGCCAGAGCTTTGGCAGAAATATTTAGAAACTCTCGGCGCGAAATGGTCATCGTTGGCTCCTTCAGAATTCACACAATTCAGTGAACTGAAGGCCTAGACCAGGGTCAATGTGACCAGTGAAAAGTCAAACTTTCGGACTGGCATATGACATGACTTTCAATGAATTAGCGCATCAACCTTCGCGGCGCAAATGAAGTCGTTTTCCGAAACTCCACCCCGCCCCTCATTCACTGAATGTGTATCAAACTTAACAACACAGCGATTATAAGTGATAATCAGCTCGGGGTGATGATCTTCGGCGTGAATGATATAGGCTAAGGCATTAACAAACGCGATCGTTTCATAGTAGTTCTTAAAAGAGAACGCTTTTACTATTTTGCCTTCTTGCAAACTCCAACCTTCAAGGGCAGCCAGGTATTTGCGAATTTCCACTTCGCTCATCCCCCGGGTCTGTGGGTGACTCTTTTTACCAATCAGATCTTGAACTATTTCCATAGGGATCTCCTTGCCAATGCCCCACCTGGGGTCTCGATCTGATCTTAGGAATAAAATAGAGTCAATCGGCGCCCGCAGACCCTGAAGAGATACAATGGAATTGATTCCCCCATCGAACTTTGCTAGGTTCGGGCCAACCAAGAGAGTCGCCCATCAGACAAAAACGCCGTTTCAACAAAGTGAATATCGAGATCAGCAATATCTGCAACTTGCAATGCAGCTTTTGCCCTCCTGTTGAGCGCGAAAAAGGCATGATGAGTCTTGAGATCTTCCGTTCCGTCATTTCTCAGGTGGCGCCCTTAACCGACCAGGTGACTCTGCATTTAATGGGCGATCCCCTCGTTCATCCGAAGCTTGCTGAATTTATTGATGTCTGTGCAGAATTCCAGACACCGATCTTTTTGGTCACCAATGGCGTTCTAATGAACGGGGTCAAAGAAGAACTCCTGCTTCATCCGATTATTCGCCAGGTGAATTTCTCTTTACATAGCTTCCATGATAATTATGGCGATAAAGATCCCACTATTTATTTGAACAAAATTTTTAAATTCACTGAGCGCGCCTTTGCGGAACGACCTGAGCTTTACATTAACTATCGCCTATGGAATTTGGATGAGCCTCTGGGCGTTGGAGCCCATAATCGTTCGATGCTGGATCGAGTGGGCCAACACTTTCAGTTTGCCTTCAATCAAGACATTGATGTTCGTCGCAATAAGAGTGTGCGCATCAAGAACCGTCTGCACTTGCACTTTGATACAGAGTTCACTTGGCCCGCGTTGGATCTTCCCATCTTGGGCGAGCGCGGCACCTGCTATGGTCTCTCCAGCCACTTTGGTGTGCTTGCCGATGGCACAGTCGTTCCATGCTGCCTGGATAAGGAAGGTAAAATTCCTTTGGGCAACGTCAAGGAACAGGCTATTGAAGAGATCTTGGGCAATGAACGCTCGCAAAAAATTCTTAAAGGATTCAAAGACAATAAGCTTGTCGAAAATCTTTGTCAGCGCTGCCAGTATATCACGCGCTTTAATTAAAAATAAAAAGGCGAAGACTGTGACGTCTTCGCCTGGGAATTTTCCTTTATGCTATTGAAAAGTTTATCGGACCTTCACGAGCCTCACTTCACTGCTATTTTTTAGGCTTGGGAGGGGCTTTGAGCTTGAAGTTGCTCTGTCGAATCGTTGGATGCAATGGCAACTTCAGTTCCCTGAAGGATTCTTAAGAGTCGTTTACGCAACATTTTTTCGCTGATCGAAGCCTCCTTAATTTCACCGTTAAAGTTATGGCTTTCGCCGTGGGAAATGGAACTTATCAATAACATCAATGTTATTATCGTGAAGCGCATCCTTGGCCTCCTATATTGTAGACCCGCAAATAGACCGTCGGGGTTAAAACAATGACCATGCCATTCGAAATGCTGATAAACACCTGAAACTACTTAGTATTTGTTCTTTCACACACAAGGGGTTTTGCTTTTAATATCGCAAAAAAATCAACTTACCCTAAATCCTGGGAGAATATCTATGAGAACATCTTCGGGAAAATTTCTTGCTCTGCTTTTGCTGGGCCTTCTGAACCTTGCCCACGCGCAGGCACAAACTCTGATCAATGTTGGTTCCACTCCCCTTCAAGTCTCGACGTCGATCAGTCCGGCAATCCCTGATGAAGACCTGAAGGCCATTGGTGAATTACTGCATCAGTTCACCACCACCCTGAGCGCTCAGGATTTCAACGCCCATCTTAAGCTCTACCACTTTCCCAATGCTCGATTTACAAAAGGAAAAGTTTCGTATTTTCGAAAAGTGAAAGACCTGCCTAGCAATGATTTACGGGTTGGACTGAGCGGAGATTTCAAAAGCAGTGACTGGGCGTCTTTGGAAATCATCCAGGCGGGAGCGGACAAGGTTCATGTCATAACCATATTGAGACGTTTGCGTAAGGACGGCAGCGAAATCAATCGCACCTCGGGGCTCTATATTCTTGAGAAGATTAAGAATCAATGGGGTATTCGAGGAAGCTCTGTCTTTTAAAACTAAAATTTATAGTACGTCTTAAGATCTTCCGCGGGGACATAGTGAAGAAGAATCTTTTCAATCGACCCGTCAGTTCGCATCCCTTCAATAGCTTTCGCAAATTGATCACGCTCTTCAGGGGACACACGTTTCTTCGAAAGCATTAAAGCCACCGTCAGCCGGAAAGCAGGGTCACGTATAGCTACTGAAGTCTTAAGAATATCTTTGGCTTCAATCATCCGATGTAAAAAAGCAGGACTTGTAAAGATAGCCTGAACTTTGCCTTTGGCAAGCATATGACCATTCATCTCGATCTTTGAACTGTAGGCGATTCGACTTTCTGCCGCAAGCATTCGGAGCTCGTCAGGGCTATACCAATAATTAGAAATCGACAAAGCGCCAAATTTAATTTTTGAACTCTTTAAATAGTCTTGAACATTCCAAGCTGGTTTATAGAACTTTCTATCAACCAGAAGAATTCTGCTGGTCGAATAAATGATTTGCTCGTCCGCCACTTTCCTAAAGGATTCGTTCGTAAATGAAAAAGCAAAGATATCCAGGCGATAGTTCTGCAATTCCACCAAGGCCTTTTCGGGGGACAGAGGAACTTCGTCAAATACGCAATTCACGCGTTTTTTAATTTCATCCAATAACTCAGTCGCCATCCCCGGCAAAGCACTCTTACCATTGATTGAGCTTTTTCTTTTGAGTTGGTCTTCGGCAACTCCCAAAGAATAGCTGCGTTTACAGTTACCCGCTGCGTGTGAATGCACGCCAACGAAAATCAACATTATTGAAAGGAACATCTTTAGACTGTTCATAGTGGTATTCTATCTTTGAGTCCAAAAGAGGACCAAGTAGAACTTGTCATTTGAGGGCAGCTCACCAAGCTGCGACAAAACACATTCTTGTGAAGTCACCAATGCAAATTCAAAGGGGCTGCCTAGGTACGAAAGAAAAAGAAGTAAATGGCACCCACAACGAGCCCCGCTAACAATATGAAAATCTCGGTGTTCATAAATATTTTTAAAGGGCTGTCCTTCAGATCATTGGTTTTATGATCTCGTTCCGTCATGCCTTCCGTGGCTTCAAATTTCTCTGTTGCCTCTGGAACTTCGGCAATCTTTGAAGCAACTTTTCTTGATTGAGGCTCTAGATCCATAAGACCCCCTAATAATTAATCTGGTATTAACCTGATAATTAAGCCTAGGTCGCATAAAGATGAAACTCAATTTGCTTTGTCGAAAAGCATCTCATCTTGGGACAGGACCTGGCAATTTTACTGGGAAATACAGTGAGGTCCTGACCTTTCTCTGCCGAAAAGAAGAGTGATGAAGTTTTTGAAGCTCGCATTTCTATTCTTACTTGGCGCAATTCCAGCTCAAGCGGACGACCTCAAGTCATTTGCCGCAGGTCTGGATCAGACACTCCGACATGTCAACCGTTCGGGGTATAGCAAGCCCTGCTCGTCAGAGGAGTTCACGACCTCTTCTTCCCGCCTTGGAGTCTATCAAGGAAAGAAAGTCACGATTGTAAGTGAAGCGGATGCTCAGAAAATATTTGCAGATCTCAAGAACCATAGTGAAATCCCCTATGACTTTTCGTTCGGGGGCTGCGAGGAAAGAGCCCATGAAATGTCGCGACTTATGATGCTCAAAGGAATCACTCCGTTAAAGGGTTTTGCATCGGTTGATGAAAGCAAAGCCCCGCGCTTGCAAATCCCACATCCCACAAAAAAGGGTGAATACATCCAATGGAAATACCATGTCGCTCCGGTGATTTTGGTGGCTAAAAATGGCGAACTGGTGCCCTACACCCTGGACCCTTCACTTGCTAAGAAGGCAATTCCCACGTCGGAGTGGCTTGCCGAGATGACTCGACACGATCCCAAAATGAAAGTAAAAATGACCTTTGCCCCGGCAATGCAATACGATGTCGACGGCCGAATCAGAATCAACATGACCGACAAAGATTTCAATCAGTCCATACAAGACACACTGAAAGATCTCAAGAAGAAGAGCCAAGATCCCAACGGTGAAGCTGAGTACTACTTCGAGAAAACTCGCATCGAGGAAACCGTCAACATGATGGATTCAGGTGGCTATTGATCTTCAAAAGCCTGCCTTTTGACAGGCTCTATCCCCTCAATTCTTAGATTTCATCAACGTCATTACGAACTCAAGCCATCATGCTTCTATGATCTACTTCGATAATTCGATGAGGCGAAGATTCAATGATAGTTGCAATTCAAACATTCCTATTCTGGGCACTCACCCTTCTGTCTTTCCCGGCTTGGAGCGAAACTCCCCTGCGGGGTTTGAGAGTCGATCCCGCGTACTTTTCCAGCCTCTATCCGGAAATGAATGCGCAACAGATTGCCAACCTGGTGGTCAATGAGGCGGCAACGGCAGGTGCGACCGCTTTGTTTCTATATGCCTACAGTTCCTTACACGGTTCTTTCTATCTGACAAGCTATCCACTCACTGAAATTGAAGAGCCCATGGGCAGCGAAAATATATTTTCTTTGGTCTATACGGCCGCACGCTCTCGCGGACTTAAAGTCATTGCCGTCATTCCAATTAACGACTTCAAACTTGTTTGGCAGGAACACCCTGGCTGGCGCTCAAAGCTTTCGAATGGAGAAGACTATAAGCCCTTTGTGCGCACTCATCATCTTTCCGCATGGCATCCCGAATTCCGACTCTGGCTGAAAGGATTTGTCACGGATCTTCTCAATAAGTTTCCAGGCCTCTATGCGATTGAAGTTGTCGAGCCCACAGTGGATTGTTTTTGGACGGGAGCCCCTGACTACAACCCCGCAGCCAATGCCGCATTCAAAAAGAAATTTCCAAAAGGAAAACTCGGCGATGAGAATTGGAGAAAGATCCGGGCCTTGGGAATGACAGAACTTATTGCCAGCGTGGCTCGCACCGCTCACGCCCACAATATTCGGGCTGCCGTCGTGCAAACCTGGCCTTCAGGATACGACGGCAAATTGCTCACTTCGGATCAAGTCCGTGACCAAGTTGGATTTGATTTTGATGGAGCATTGAATCTCAAAGGTCCCGAAAAAATAGATATTTTGACTGGTGAATTTCTATGGCAACAATGGGCCGCGGAATACGGTGGCGAGGTCTTCACCCCTGCCTGGACTCAAAAAGCTGCCCATGACTTTGTTTCTTTCGTCCGAAACCGAAGTACACCCATTATCCATGTTGAGATTTCTCCTTGGTATGGACAAACCACTACAGTCAACCCAACAATCGAAGAATTCAAAGACACATTAAAGTCTATCAACAACATGGGCCTGGGCATTGATGTTTACGATCACAGTCAGATTGAAGGTCGCCAAGCCTGGTCCGCTCTGGGCAATTGGATTCGCACCGAGCGCCCTACTGAGAACACCAAGGCCGCGGAGTGATTACCTTCGTGATCTCGTTGGAGCGCATATATAGAAATTCATTCCCTACGGTGAGTTTAAGACGCTGGCGATTCTGGGAACTTGAAGCCACTGTACGAATTTGTCCATAGCCATTTCCATCGGTCATCGTCGTTCCGGCAACTCCCTTGAGTTGCCATTTCACGGGACGCCCCGCAATCGGAGTCACATCGCTCTCTGTCAGGACGGTTGATATTGTTCCTTCGGAATCGCGGCATAAAAGACGAAAATGAAGAACGACAAAATATTCCTTATGGCAGTTCTGAGAACGAGAATATCCAAAGCCCGCATCACAGGTATTAAATGATTTTTCTGTAAAACCCAAGGTTTCAGGATCGCGATCAAGTTGCAAATATGTTTGCAAAGCATTGTAGTCAATCGAAGGTCCCCCTTCATCTCTTGAATGCATTGGAGCTGTGGACTCTTTGCTCGTCGATTTCTTTGCCGTGGTACAACCTGTGACAGCACCAAAGATCATACAGCTGACAACGACCCGCACAACTTTCAACATATCTCCCCCTCTGTCTTATGATACAGAGAAAGCCTAAACTTCATAGAGTTTTTTAGGGCCTTTTTGCCAATTGCTCTAACTTGTCGGCGCGAACAATCAGATACTCCTGAAGTCGGTTCTTTTGCTCCGGACTTAAGCTGATCCAAAATGAATCAAGGAAATTTTGAAATTCCTTTTCATAAGCAGTAACAGCTGTGGCATAGGTGGGAATCCTGATCTTCGGATATTCTGAAACAAAATCCTCTGAGAACTTGCGCAATTGCACGGGATCTTGATGGACCGCCATAAAACGATTCAAAATAGCTTCCTTATTCTTTATCTTTTCATTCCAAGGGAATGGATGCTCTCGAGTAAACTGGGCGATGCTTTGCTGCTGTGCCGTCGTTAAGTCACCCACCCAAAATTCAAGGCCACGTTTGTATCGGCCAATCAGCTCTTCATTTAATACCTCAGGCGGCGCCAGCTTTGTCTCAGAGATTTCTTTTTCCGCTTTCGTCTTAAAGGTCTTCAGTTGGGGTTCTTTCAACGAGGTTATTAATTTTACGGTGGAACCTTTGAAGTAAGTACTGGCCTCCAGGTACTCCTTCTGCAAGTCTGCATACGCCGCGGACATCACTTTCTTGTTATCAGACTTCTGACTGCTCTTTTCAATCTCCCGCAAAGTTTTTGCGATCTGCTTAAAGCGCGCCTTACGCAGGCGATCTAAATCCGCATCGATATTTTGCTCCAGCTGCTCATGCTGTTTTGTATCCAGATCGAAATACTGATCAATCTGGGTCATTGATGAGCCCCCGAGATACAGAAAGTCATCCAGAAATGTTCTGCGTGATCCGCATCCTGAAATCAGAAAGATCCCCAAGGTCGAGAGCAAAAGAAGTTTTATATTCATCTCTTAAGCCTAAAATTTCCTGCGCACGAACGGCTAGGTCTGCAGGTAAAATACATGCCCACTGTGAAAATACAAGCTCAGGCGTTTTCCGAAAATGCAGTGGAAACAAATATTAACTTTGGTTTGTTTCCGAGTCTTCCGTATTGACGAACATGAATCAAAACCACAACCGCTCTCGTATAACCTCCGCACAAGGTCTTATTTTTATTAATTCCGCAATGTAATTTTCCATTCTGCAATTCTTCCCGGGTACGGTTTGTTATCGCACAATCCGGAGGGAATAATGACGATTAATGTAAAACGACATACACTCTTCGCACGTTTCAGAAATACGATCCTAGCCACTTCACTTTTAACCTTAGCCGCTTGTGGCAACGGCTCACACACTAACCAAAATGGAGAAACTGTCCTGCCAGACGAAACGACTCAAGAACAAGTCGTGGAAACACCTTTGGCAGACGAGTCTCAGAAAGTTGCAGATGATATTGCTGTTGAAACCACTGCTACGTCGGATCGCGCTGCGATTCTTGCTAAATATGCTTATCTCGATCCTAAGCACCTTGTTCCTACAAAGGCTCTCGAAGATGCGGTAGTTTACTTCGAACAAAATAAATCCAAATTCAGCAACCGCAACTATATTTCAGTCATCAACTATGGACAAAGCTCTAAAGAAGCGCGCTTCTATATGGTTGATATGAACAGCGGCGGAGTTTGGGCCATTCATACAGCTCATGGTAAAGGCTCGGATGCCAATCATGATGGTTACGCAGAAAAATTCAGCAACACTTCTGGATCCAACGCAAGCTCTTTGGGTTACATGAGAACGGGTGAAACTTACATTGGCTCACATGGCCTCTCTTTGAAACTTGATGGTCTTTCATCAACAAATTCAAATGTTCGTGCCCGCTCTATCGTTATCCATCCTGCTGCATACGTTTCTGAAGCCAGTGTGATTCAGGGGCGTAGCTGGGGTTGCCCGGCTGTCCTTCCCGCTTACCGCGATAAAGTGATCGCTGCCTTGAAAAATGGAAGCTTGATCTATGCTGTTGTGGACAAAGGCACTCGCGATCGAGACTGGTCCTCGGGCACGGTAACCACTCCGACTCCGACACCCACTCCCAATCCACCAGCTGAACCAACAACCCGTGAAGTCGTTCCTCTGTGGGAAGCGAAAGTATCTGGAAGCAGCGCATGGACAGCCCACGTTGAAAGCGAGCTGGACAGAATTGGTCAAAATCTACTCAATGTGGTTCCTGCGGATCAAAGTTTGTTTTGTCCAAAATACAGCAAACTTACGACGGCTCAACGTAAACAATACTGGTCCTTCTTGATTTCATCCATGGTACGTTTTGAAAGTAATTTTAACACCAACACCACTTACACTGAAAACTTCAACGACAGTAATGGCAACCGCGTGGTCAGTCGTGGACTTTTGCAAATTTCAATTGAAAGTGGCAACGCCTACGGTTGTGCTTTTAAAACGACCAAGGACTTACATGATCCAAAGCAAAATCTTAGCTGCGGCATCAGAATCCTCGATCGTTGGATTGGTCGTGACAAAAGAATTGCTGGAAATGTCAGTGGCTGGAAAGGTGGCGCGAGATACTGGTCCGTTCTTCGCAGCACCAATTCAACACCTTATAACTCCATCGTTAACGGCAGCAAAAACTTAGCAATGTGCAAATAAGATTGTTCTAATTAAATTCAAAGGCACACAACTGTAGAATGTTGTGTGCCTTTTTTTTATTTAAATTGATTTTTTGCGAATCCAAAGACGGAGCGGCGTCAATTCCTTTTCGGTCAGCCCCACAAATTGAGCATGAATCTTAAAGCCACTGTCTGGGCCCGCCAGTTCTTCGCACGAATCCACACGCAGTGGCATCTTTTCAATTCCAATGTCAGCAAAGACCGGACTATTTAAGCGCACAATTCGCCCCAGTGGCATCGGCGTATTTGAATGTAAAGTGAATCCCATCTCCGAAACAGAAACCACTTCAGTCTTCGTCTCCCATTCTGCTTTGAAACTGACCGGGGCTTCAATAAACTTCATGGCATTGGCTGACTCAATCGATAAGAGATTGCGAATCTTAGCCAATAGTAGTTCTGGATCAATAGGTTTTACGACGTAATCATTCACCCCAGATTCAATGCCCTTTTCAACGTCACTTTTTTCGCGTTTTCCGGTCAACAGAATGACCGGAAGATTTGCGACCTTGGGCTGCTTACGAATGGTGCGGGTCAATGCATAGCCATCCCCGCCTCCCGGCATGATCGCATCGGTGATAACCAAATCAAAGGGCTCTGTTGCCAAATGATGAAGGGCATCGATCGCATTCGTCGCGGCAACCACAATATGCCCCTCTGGACTTAGAAGAGCCTCTAAGGTCATCAAGACACTTTTTTGATCGTCGACTATGAGGATTTTTGCCATATCATTTTCCTCTTATTCAGTTCATTCAGACTTCTCGTGTAGTGCAATTCAATTTGAGCGACAAGTTCTTTCGCTTTCTGTGAGTTATTACAGTCTTCAATTTCCTGGCAGAGCTCAGCGAGAGGCTTTGCCCCTAACGAAGCGCTAGCGGACTTCAATGCATGAGCGGCCTCTGAAACTGCCTGTAATTCGCCGGTGCTCGCTGCCTCATTCATGGTCTGAATCAATCCCGGCGCCGACAGCTCAAAATCTTCGATGAGGGCCGCAATCAAGTTCTGATCCTTCACGACAAACTTTTGCAACTTTTCAATAACGCTCAAATCAATCACTTCAACATTTGGCTGCAGCCAGCGATGCAAGACCTCAATCAACCTTGAAAGTTCTAAAGGTTTGGCCAGATAGTCATCCATTCCGGCCTCTTTATAAGTATGCTCTTCAGAACTGACGCCATTTGCAGTCAAAGCTATAATTGGAGTTCTGTTTCGCTGCGCTTCTGATTCGAACTTTCGGATTTCACGGGTCGATTCAAAGCCGTTCATGACCGGCATCTGACAGTCCATAAAAACGAGATCATAGTTGCCGGTCCGGACTTTATCCAATGCCAACCGCCCCTGCGCCGCGATCTCGACCGTTAGGCCCAACTTCTGCAAATAACTGATCGCCACCCGCTGATTCACGAGTTGATCTTCCGCCACCAAAACGTGACCTTTAAACAACTTCGCAAATGCCACTTCCGAACTGCGTGGCAAATCCTGAGCTTGGCACTGCGGCAACTCCACCGTGAACCAGAAAGTCGAACCCGCCTGGAAGACACTTTCCACGCCAATACTTCCCCCCATCAGATCCACTAACTGCTTTGAAATGGAAAGGCCCAAGCCAGTGCCGCCCACCTTCATGCCATCTTTGGTTTGAAAATATTTTTGAAAGAGAGACTTGCGATCTTCTTCGCGAAGACCTGGCCCTGTGTCCTTCACTTCAAAGCGCAATAAAGACTTTCCATTTTTCTGATTAAACTGTGAGATCGCCAACTCCACAGTCCCTACCGACGTAAACTTGACGGCATTGCCTAGCAGATTCACCAAAACCTGACGCAAGCGTCCTTGATCCCCGATAAAGTTCCAAGCCGAGCGCTCGTTCATGGTCAATTCAAAATGAATACCTTTTTCTGAAACGACGGGCTTAAAGATCTCTGTCATATCACGAACCAAAAATCTTAAATCAAAAGGCTGAGGGTCAAGTGAGATCTTGCCTGCTTCAATTTTCGAATAATCCAGAATGTCATTGATGAGCATCAAGAGAGACTCCGCCGATCTCTTCACTGTTCCGACGTATTCCTTCTGTTCTTCATTCAGCGAGGTGTCTGCCAACAGCGTGGTCATACCAATCACACCGTTCATTGGCGTGCGGATCTCATGGCTCATGGCTGCCAGGAAATCAGACTTTTTCAAAGAAGCTTCGACCGCCGCTTCCCGGGCCTTCTGATATTCTTTTTCAATTTGCTTTCGGCGCGTGATATCACGGAAAACCACCAGGGCTCCACGAATACTGCCATCGATATCGTTAATGCAGCGACTGCTTAAACTGATATACATCCCTTCTGGATGTGCAGCATTTTTGACAAAGATCTCCAGATCGTCCACCGTCTCTCCGTACAAGGCTTTATAAAACGGCAATTCCTCTTTGCTGAACGGGACTCCGGTGGTGACGTTATAGAAGCCAAGCTCGTGCAAGCTCCAATCATTGAAGACATCTTTAATTCTGGTGCCGACAATTCTTTGCGCAGCCGCATTATACTGAGTAAAGTGGCCGTCTTGGTCGATCACTATCAAGGCCTCACTCATGCTAGCCAAAAGCGTGTCTAAAAAGAGCGAGCGATTTTTTAAGGTTAAAGATTCGGATTTCTGCTCCAAGAATTCATCGCGATGCCATTGACGACTGATAAACATGGTAATGAACAACAGCAATGCAACCAAAGCGGCGCACTCGGCCTTTGAAAGGCTCACACCACCAAATTTTAAAAATGCTGTCTTAGGTGCCAAAGACACCTTCAAAAGACCTTCTGCTGTTTGGTAGAGTTTATCAGCTTGTGCTGGATTTCGGCTGATCTTACCTGCCGTGAGCTCTTTATTTAAATTATCGAACTCACCCCAAACCAGTTGATTGAAATGATACACCGGAAGTTGTTGCTCAGGATTTTCTTTGACCCCTTGGGTAAGCTCCACCATTTTGGTGTTCACCAGAGTCACTTGCTGATTGTAAACCTGAAGATCCTCATTCGACCGCGTTTTCAGGTAGCTTCGTTGATGCAATTTTGCTTTATCGAAAATCTTCACCAAATCTTTGACTGACTTTGCCGCCTCATCACTTAATGGTGTGATTGGTGCGGACGCGGTTTCAAAAAGCTTGGTATCCTGAAATAACGAAAAAGCCAGTGCCAGCAAGGCGACCAGGCTTAATTCCACCCCCCAACGGGAGATCAAAGTTTTCAGGTAAGATGCCGAATCCATATGCAGCTTATCGGCATTTTGGTTTAGTTTATCCACTGGTATTTCGCATTTCAGAGGACCAATAAGGACCGCATAGCAACCGAAAGTGTTAAAAAAAACGACAAAAAAAGAAGGATTGCCAAGCCGGCGTCCATTCATTATTTTTACCTTTGTCCTCTCATCACCTTCGGCTAGTAAAGGGTCATTACCGGTGGCTAATCTTGTTCCTAAACAATGGGTCCTCGTCAGAGGAATAATGAGCGAAGCTTTTCACTGGTGGGATTTTCTTCCCCAGTTGCAAGCCCGTTTCCCGCAGGATCAATTCCACACGGCAGATATTCTTGGCAATGGCCGCCATCATCAGCACAGCACGCCCTTGAACTTGAAAAAAAATATCCATGCTCTACGCGAACAAGTTCCCGCTGAAGGTAAGAAAATTCTTTTGGGATTTTCTTTGGGGGGGATGCTTTCATTAGAGTGGGCTCATCACCATCCTGATGAAGTCGAAGCGGTGATTCTGATTAATTGCAGTTTGAATAACTCCCCAGTTTACAAACGCATTACTCCCTACTCGCTGAAGCAGATCTTTCACTCTTCGTTGCAGAAAGATATTTCAAGACGAGAAGAGATGATTATCCGTATGACCACGTCCGGAATTCCCCAAGAGCGTATTGAACAAGTCGCTTCTCATTGGGGCCCTCGCGGAGTTGAATATCCGGTGAAGCCCATTAATTTTTTATGGCAGCTTTTTTTGGCGGCACAAGTCCCACAGCGCCCCACGCCGCCAGCACCTGTGTTGGTTCTATCTTCGGGCAAAGATAAGGTCGTCCATCCTGAATGTTCGCAAAAAATTGCGGAGGTGTGGAATCTTCCTCTGGTCCGTCATCCTGAGGCAGGCCATGATTTGACCCTGGAAGATCCACAATGGGTCTTGGAGCAAGTCGAAAGATTTGTTCGTCGTTAAATTGTCGCGATCCATGCATCGACAGTCGGCGCAAAGCGCGACACGATATCGTGCACCCAAAGAGCTGAGATTGCTCCTGCAAAAACATCCATGGTCCAATGGGCTCTGAGTAAAATCACAGTCGCCACTTCAAATATCACAACTGCGATCGCCAACGCCAGAAACAGGCCACCGCCCAGTTGCGCAATTTCCAAAGCCCCCAAAACCGCCAAAGCCGTGTGGCCAGAGAAAAACAAATCATTGGAAACGCCATAGGTCACAAACAAAGAAGGCACTCCTGGATTTCTCCAAATCATCCCCTCCGGCGTCGGCAACACCGTAATAGCCTGATTGATTTGTCGAAGTGTGAACAACACCAAAAGGGCTAATAACGGTCTGACACTTGTTCCTAGCAACGTCTGCACGATCAAAAAGATACCAACAGCATCAATAACCAAAGAACTTGAAATCAACAAAGCATCAGCCACTCGTGGAGACTGATTTAGATACAAGCTCCACTTTTCCGTGAACACATGAACCAGATCTCCGATGCGATCTTTGAAAGTCATCTGACGCTGCCCTAGAAGTCTTTGCGTTACTAGCCATAATCCAATAGCCGCCACTGTCATCCCTAGTTTGATCGCAATTGTCATATGAACTCCATGTATGGCTCAAAATATAACACGGCCCCAGGAATGGCAAGGGCCGCGAAAATCTAGACAGCCACGCCTAATAAACGTCACTCATCTCGAAGTGAAACAATTGCCATGCCATCCACCTCCGTCATCTCTTTTATAAAACAATTGGCGCAAGTCCCTTTGGCATCCCCCTTGCCTCTATTCAGGTTGAGACAAGTTTTAAATCTCGTGGAGGTTTACATGAAACGTTCATTTAATTACAGTCGTTTGCTAGCTGCCGGTATGATCGCAAGCTCCCTGACTCTAGGAGCCGTTCAACCTGCAAAGGCTTTCAATCTTCCTTGGAAGAATGCCCAAGCTGCAGCCCCTGCACAGCAAGTGCAAACAATTGTATTGGCCGTGGATGGTTTCAGTTACTTCGCCTTCCAACAAGCGCAACGACAAGGCCTCTTTAAAGAGTTCACCAGTGCTGGCGCCCACGTCGCCCCGTTCCCTTCTATGACGGACTTGTCTTGGTCAACGATCACAAATACAGCAGACCTTTTCGGAGCTGCCGGTCGTATTAAATCCGTAGAGGCCACTTATTTCGATGAATCCAGCCAATCTGTCCAAGGTGACCCTCGCGACTACTATCGCCGCCTGGCTTTCCCTAAATACTACATGGGTGCCTTCGATGCTTTCTTCAATCCCTATGTTGAGGCTTTGATGTACTTCCCAACTGAGGAAGTACCAAAGCTTGAAGTAAAAACTGTGGTTGATGATTTGATCGCCGCAAAACCAAAAAAATTCCTCACAGGCTATGTTGGCGCGGTAGACTCCACGGCGCATACTCAATTGAACCGCCTTTATCCTGTCTTGAAAACTCTTGATGCGGAAGTAAAACGCCTGATCCAAAGCTACAAAGAAAAAGGACAAGACGTTGAAGTTGTCCTGGTTTCAGACCACGGTAATATCGGCCGCTTCCAAGAAGGTGGCAAAGAGCAAGAATTGAATGGTGTCGAAGTCGCAGACGTTGTTAAGCGTGCCGGCATGAACTTCGTGCAACAGCTTAAAGACAACAAAGACGTGGCTATGCCATTGTTAGCTTTGGGCTCTTGGGCTCCGGTTTACTTAAAAGATCGCAAAAACATGAAGCCTCTTATTGAGGAATTCCGCAAGGAAGCTTGGTTCGATATGGCGGTTTCTGTGAACAGAAACAACACATCAGAAACTTTGATGACCGTCATCACCGGCCAAGGTGAAGCAAAAATTCAATACAATAAAGCAAAAGGCTTGTACTACTATTTCCCAACGCAAGGAAATCCCCTTCATTTGCCAACAGCAGCTCAATCAACTCAAGCAGCGCCAAAGGCATTGAACGCAACAGAAGCCTTTAAAGCGTCAGAGGGAACACCTTACCCAGATGCTCTCTTCCGCATTGTTGAGTCTGCTTCAGAAAGAAACTTCGACTTCCCGGACTTCATCTTGACTATTAAAGATGGAAATTTCATCAAAAACTCTTTGGGCGCATTCGCAAAAATGTACCGCACTCACGGTTCTTTGACGGCGGCTTCATCTTACGGTTTGATTGCTTCCAACAAACGTAAAGTCCCTGGCCAAGTTCGTTCCAAAGACATCCTCCCATTCATCGGTGTTGAGGCGAAAGAGCTTTTTGCAGAATCAGTAGGCAAACATAAAGCCACTGGAAAAGACGCCTTGGCGCAAGTGTTGGCTAACTACAAGCAAGGCATCCAAACAGATGCTAAAGACTTGAGCCAAAAACGCATCTTCCGTCATATCTCTAAATTCGTAGCTGACACTCGTCCTTACTTCCTGGTTTCTGAAATGAAGAGCTTCATGGATGCCTTCAAGTTCGATCCGTTCAACGATCCAACTGGCAAAAGTCTTTCACCAATGAGCTTCGACGTTTCAAAATTCGACGTCCAAACGATGATTTCCCCGGAAGATATCGGTTCGGTGACGGATGCGGTTTTGACTTCAGGTTCTGTAGAAAAATTGATGAATGATCCGCGCGTAAACAAAGTGAAAGAAAAAGTAGGCTTGTTGCAGGATCAAAAAACTGCCAACCTCGATATGCAACATGTGGATTTGAATGGTGGCGGCATCATGGACCAAATCAAAAACTACGTGCTTCCTGCAAAACGCGCGGTTATGAAAATGTATCAAATGCCTTACTTGCTTGAGAACTCCATCGTCATCCAGGAAAAACCATTCCTTCCTGAGACTCGCGACCTTCAATTCGCGAAGCAATGGGTGAGCAATAAGGAAAAAGCCGTTCAGTCATTCTCGGCATTGACCAAGACAAACTCAAAGGCGCAACCATCAAATGTGCAAACACTTTTGAAAGAAGCAATCAAAGAGGCAGATCTTGAGGGCCGCATCTACCCAACGCCGCTCACTAAGATCTACAATCAAAAATTGGAAGATGTGACAATTGTTTACGTCCCAGGAATTTACAACGCCATCTTCGACAAAGAGATCTTCAGCCTTGGTTTGAGTGCCTTAAGTGACGAGATGGGTCTTCGTGTGATCCAACCTCCTGTTGAGAGCACCTGCGGCTCCGAAGTGAATGCAGACATTATCTTGGATTATTTGAGCAAAGATTTCAAAGATCGCACTCAACGTGGCCATGCAGCTCCTCGTTACTTGTTCGTGAGCTACTCAAAAGGTGCCGTGGATACTCTTCACGCCTTCTTGAAACGCCCAAGCTTTATCTCAACATACGTCAAAGGGATGATTGCGGTGGCAGCTCCTCTTCATGGCTCTAGCATCTTGAATACGACAGATGTGCCGTTCGCACTTGTGTCAGCTTTGACTGAAACTTCAGGCCCTGAGATCTGCAAAGAGAAAACAGCAGCTAAATCCATCACACCAACGGCGATGGACGCTTTCTGGAGAAAAAATGAAAGAGCTTTGACGGGTTTGACTCGTTACTTCTCTGTGACTTTTGAAAGTTCTCCGGAAGATTCTCATATCTTTATGAAAGCGACGAAGTTAATCGGTCAATTCGATGAGGACAATGACGGTGTTGTGACGGTCTCTTCTTCGAAGTTCCCGGCGAAATTGAAAGCCGTTGATATGGGGACGATCCATGCCGATCACTTGGCGGGAATCCTGTCTTCACGCTTCAATCAAAAAGCCTTTATGAAAGGCCTTATCAGCAGTGTGTCTGAATTGAATATCAATGACGACAAAAACAACTTGAACTGGAATACGCAAGTCATCTTGGGTGCGGCGAACACTCACTACATCAAAGACAGACAGTACTTCCGTTTGAAGTCGCCAGGCATTGTTGAACAAATCGGATTGGAACAAGACCATCTGGTTGAGTTCGTACCTTACAGCAATACTTGGGAATTGAATCGCCAAGTACTTCCTAAGATCAACGATCCTGCTGACAGCTATGATGTAAAAACAAAACTTCCGCAATCGGGACTTCGTTATGATCCTTACAATGTGATCGACGTCTCTAAGCTGGGTGACACGATGGCGGGCACAAAAGTGACTCCGGCAACTCGTCAAAACATGCCAGAAGGGATCCGCATCGATTACGCTCATAAGAACATGGTGCACTTCCGCATGGATCACCAGTTCAACTATGAATCCCGTTCTCCAGGTGGTTTGGACGACAACAAAGATTTCGGTTATATCACTGCAGACTTTAACGGTGAAAAAGACTGGGCTTTGATGAAAAGTGCGAATAATTCAATTCGTATGACGACATTGGCTTACCGCTTCTCTCCGCTCGAGTTCTCGAAAATGTCTTTGAAGTTGGCTGTCACTAAAGACGTGGTCGGCGCAGATCCGGTCAAAGGAAAAACTGGTAAAGACGATTCGGCTTTCCAAGTTTGGTTTACGATTCGCGATGGCCGCGCCAATGGTGACAGAACGACAGTCGATGCAAAAAATGACAAAGTCTTCTTGTTCGGCTACTACTTCGGTGGATCAGTTCCAGGCGAAGTCCGCAATGCGGGTGATATCTTTGAAAACTGGTACTCTAATAAGAACGTGGTCGTTGCGACTTTGCCAGAAGCGAAACAATTGTTGCTTAACAGCCAGGACCAACTTGGCAAAGCACAACTGTACCAACGCAATTTGGCGCAAGACTTAAAACGTGCTTTCCCAAACAAGAATGTGGCTGATTTCGATATCGTTGCTATTACGATTCAACATGACTCGAACGATACGTCTTCATCTTCTGAAGCATACTTCAAGGCTTTGGATTTCACAGCGGAATAGATATTTAAAAAAATACTGATTTTAAAAGGACTGTTGGAAACAACGGTCCTTTTTTTATGCTGGAAAACAGATTCTTAAGCCTTTCTACTGCAGGACACCCTCCTATAATAATGCCATGAGGAGGAGTTTATGATCTTGTCAAAGATCCTCATTCTAAGAAGTCCCGAAGGTGAAAGAGAATTTTCACCCGCAGTTCCGCCGTTTACACAAAAGAAAATGGGCGAAGCCAGCGAAAATCGTGTCGATGAAAACGAAATTTTGATCGACAAAGATCAAACGGGGCATACGACCATCAAAGATACAGTGAAACGCTTCAATATGACGGACACCTCCTTGGATACTCTCGAAGACCTCCCACCAGATTTTATGCGCGGCGAAGTCGACGTCAAAGAACAAATGGATATGGCTGCCAGTGCGATGGACAGTTCCCTTCGTGGCTTACAAAGTCAGTCTGAAGAAGACTCTCCGCGAGGAGAATTAGGAGCTTCATTCCGCGACACTCCAGGAGGAATCGAAGAGGTCGCCGCCAAAACCGATGAGTTTTTGGCGAGTCACAATTTGCATCAAGGACGGCTCAGTAAAAAACGCAAAGCAAGAAAACGACTGAAAGGATTTTAGGAGGTCACTATGGCAACCGTTGGGAAAAAAGGCGACAATCACAGAGATGGCGCTGTTCGCAATCGCAGTCAGGTCTTCAACTCTCACACCGAGCGGTGGGTTGAGCGTGATTCTCGTACCGGGCAATTTATAAATGTTAAAGCCGACGACAAACCCTTCAAAGGCGTGCGCAAAGAAAAATAATGTAACATTTTGTTTTAAAGCAGGGCCCCTGTGTCCCTGCTTTAAAACAACATTCATTCGTGCGCGAAGTGAGTATCATGACTGATGGAGGTTTCTATGGATCGACAACAGCAACAACAGAATGCTCGCAATGCTCGTATGGCTCCCCTACGCACTCCCACTGACTTGGGAGAAAAAGCCACAAAAGATATTTCCGCTGCGTTGAACTTAGTCTTGGCGGACGTCTACTCAATATATCTGAAAACAAAAAACTTCCACTGGCATATGAGTGGAACGCATTTCAGGGATCTGCACCTTCTGCTGGACGAACAAGCGGAGCAGATCTTCGCCATGACCGATGCTTTGGCAGAACGAGTCCGCAAGGTTGGTGGAACCACCTTGCGCTCTATTGGTCATATCGCCCGCTTACAAAGAATTCCAGATAATGACGCGGAGTTTGTGACACCTCAAGATATGCTGTCAGAGCTTTGCGATGACAACAGGACTTTAACGGCGGCTCTAAGAACCGCTCACGAGGTATGTCAAGAGCATCGCGATATTGCCAGTGCCGCACTGATTGAAGTTTGGATAGATGAAAGTGAAAAGCGATCCTGGTTCCTTTATGAGGCCACGCGCCAGTTTCATAGCTAGCTCAAAATAAATATGATCTCTGGTCAGCTCTTCATCGACTTTCGACTTGAAGAGCTGATCTCCCTTTGGAACCGGACATCTGCTTCACGCAATGTCTGCTATCCTAAGGCCTGAGATTTTTAATTCGAGTCCACCATCATTGAGTGCTGACATCTTAGAAGAACTCGCAACAAGGAAGTTGAAATGAACAGAGTCCTTTTGTGCTTGTGTCTGAGTTTCGTATTCTTAACAGGCTGCAGCCGTCTCGACATCGCCTTCCGCTGGGCCGACACCTATATTGCCTCCAAGGTTGATGACTACTTCGATATCTCTTCAAAACAAAGTAAAGAACTCAAGAATGACATCAACAAGGATCTGCAGGCCATCCGCACTGAAGTCCTGCCCACCTGGATTGAGCGCCTTAAGGGTATTCAAAAAGAAGTCAACGACGGCCCCCTCAGTGAAGACCGAGTGTCTTTCTATTTTGCCCTGTTCCTGAAAGACATCGAGCAGATCAATTCCAAGTTTTCAGACACTGCCGTCGATTTCATTGCGACCACCAACCCAGAGCAAATCACCTATTTCACCAAGGCCTTCCACAAAAAAAATATGGAAGATCTTGAGAAATTCCAAGATAAGGCCAAGTTTAAGTCTGAATACCGCGACAAATATATCGACTGGTTCGAAATGTTCATAGGCTCACTTAACAAAGAACAAAAAAATATGCTCGAGGAAAGCCTGAACACTTCGCCCTTCCCCGCGGATCTCAAAGTAAAGAATAAGGAATTCGTTTTCCAAAAGTTCCTACGGGAAACAAGCTCAACGGAGCAAATGAAGGCTTTCGTGAAAAACTACTACAGCAATCCCGAATCCTATGATCTTCCGGAATATCGCGAAGCCTTGGCCAAATATCAAAAAGACATGCAGAAATTAGTGGCGCAGGTTTTAAGTACTCTCACCCCAGAGCAAAAATCTTCTCTGAAAGAAAATCTCTCAGAGAAAATCGCGCAACTGCATAGAATAGCGACTCGCAGCTAGCAGCTTGGTTCTACAGAGTTTGCAAATATTGAATTAAGTCCTTCTTGTCTTGAACCGACAGGATCTCACGCCCCTGCTCCAGAAAGATCCCCTCGTCGTGGCCCGCATTGCTCATCCCGCGGCGAGTGGTGACATAAAGAAAGTCATCCTCTTTCCAAGCTGCAGGTGTCTTGGGACCCAGAGGATATCCATTGCATTCAAAATCAAAATCTTTTTCTTTATCTCGCGCCTCGCCGGCATAATAAACCTGTGGACGCTGTTTCGCAGGCGTCAACACGGCACAAAGACTTGGAATGGAGTTGTTGTGCATATAAGGCCATCGAGCCCAAATACCCACCAACGGTGGCGGCACATAACCAGGCTGTGCTTGGATAACGATTCCATTTTTTCTGGAAATCGACAGATTATTGAGCTGCTCTAGTGACTTCATCCCCAGACGGCGATAGGGATCGGTGCCGACCTCCTCAACAGGAGTGTCTCTGCGCGGAATCACCTTTGTGGTGCGAAGCTGCATCTCTTTCGGCCAAGTCTCTGAACCTGGAAGACTCCATGCCTTTTCATAAACTCCGTGACATTGAGCACAGGTGTTATTGAAAATCTGTTCGCCAATTTTAGCACGCCCCACATCAATGCGCTCTGCCGGAAAGAAATCCGTGATGCGTGGAGCTTCCGCTGAAAATACAGCTGCGGTCAGTTCATCAACAACTTGCTGGTTCTGACTAAGCCAATTTTCCAAAACGCGCAGATCTGCACCTCGGCCCACTTCATTCCAGATAATATTTGTGAAAATAGGATTTCCCGAAATCACGCTGCCATCTGAAAGCCAGCGGTTTTTATATTTCAGATTCCACCAGACCGCAGGCTTTGAGTCCGCAGGATAGTCATCCAAGAAAGGATCTTTACGAGGATTGCGTTCGAGAGCTGGTGAAGGAGTTGCATAGGCGTCTTGTTGACGGCGATTCAATGAAAGAGCGACCTGAGCCAATGAGGTATCAAGTCCCACCATGATTGGATTCTTTACTTCCACTCGTCCTAGGTTTCGAACGGCTTCATCCATCAAAGCCGCTTCACTTTGCGAAGCTCCCGTCCAGTGCTGGAAGAACCAAGAGTTATAATAACCCGTGATCTTTTTTGCTTTCACAAAAAATTCATTCGCTCGCGGAAATCGATTGGTAAGACCCAATACGGTTTTTCCAAACAGCTCTGAGGAGTGGCAAGCCGCGCAGGAGAACGTGAAACCCTGGGCCCCACCCCGTTCAATAACTCCAAATCCCATGCGATAATCAGGGCGACTTCCTTCAGGATAAGGAACCGCATAAACACCTGCATCAGTGGCCTTGGGATACTTGTGCAAACCCAGGCGACTGAGGAAGCCATCAAAACTTGTAAAGCCTGTGATATTACGAATAACTTTATTAAGAAGCTCTTTCAGCGGATTCCACGAACGATCTTCAATAAAATTTCGCACCGGTTGCAAGGGCGGCAAAACGCCAGTCACGGTCACCGGATAAATCTGCGCGTGAATCAATCCCGCGTCACGGTACTGCTCAAGCTGACCCTGATCGAGATTCAAAATATTGGCGCGACCCTGTTCGGGAATCCGTGCGGAAGGGCTCCAATCAACAATGTCCGCAGTCGCGGAGACTGAAGAACCAAGAACAAATAAAATGACTGAAATCGTTTTAAATCCACTAGACATGAGCAAACGCTACTCAGAAATATGTCAGGTAGCAAATCTAATGCGTCCAAAGACAATCCGTGTCTAACAGTTGTAACCAGCCATTACTCCCCAAATGTTTCATGTCGACAAGAAATGTTGATGGAGGTCCGCGCTTTTTAACAAGTTCACGCATTGCTATTTCAAATTTTCGAAAACGGGTGTGCAATTGAGTTAACAAGGAGGATCTTATGAACAAGGATACCGTAGGCGGTGACTGGAAGATTCTCAAAGGCAAAATTAAAACAGCCTGGGGAAAACTCACCGACGATGAAATTGATTCCCTTAAAGGTGATATGACTAAACTTGAAGGCCAAATTCAAAAGGCTTATGGATTGTCAAAAGAGGAAGCGACCAAAAAATTTAATGAATTTAAAAATAAATTGAGCGCCAGCGATACTTCTAGCGAGGAGAAAATTAACAAAACTAGTTATGCTAGCGATGTGAATCAACCCAAACCTAGAAAACCTGATGCTCAACATTGAGATAGTTATTTGATGAAGTTAAAGGCGATTGAATGTAATTACGAAAGTAAAAACCCGAGATGCCAATAAACAGTCAAAAAATTATCTCCGAATCGGCCCTAAAAACGCCTGATTCAAATTGGGAGTGCCCATACGTGGACACTCCCAGTCTTTTTTTCTTCGCTCGTGTGGGGAACGGGTCATTGCGGGGATTTGCCGTGTAAGGAAATCCTTGCTGGTGCTTCGGTCGGCACGCCATCCGGGCTCAATCGCCGCCGAGCTTCGCTCGGTTCGCGCCATCGTGGCGCCGGCGAAGGCCTCTCTACGACCATCAAGGATTTCCTTACACGGCAAATTTCGTAATGAGCCGCCCCTCGTTCAAAGAAAGAAAATGACCTAAGGATTGGGCGCAAAAAAATACGCCGCGATTTAGGCTGCCTAATCCGACGCCTTCCCTTCCAATTTTTTCCACCCCAGCCCTAGAAAACTCAAAAAGCCCCCTTCAACGCAAATTTGGTGAATAACTAAATCTTTGCTGGTCGCAGAGAGGCCTTCGCCGGCGCAGGATGCGCGAACCGGGCGCAGCCCGGCGGCGACGAGGCAGGATGCCGTGCCGAACGAAGCACCGGCAAAGATTTAGTTATTCACCAAATCCCCGCATTAAAGAGGGACTCCACCGAGTACTTTAGGCTCTCCGCGGCGCATTAGTTGGCAAGCAAGGAGGAATTATGGGAGCTGTTGAGTTGACCTGTGGGAGTTTGGTTTCTAATATCGGTTCATTCTTGGAGGAATGATGACTAAGAAGCCATTTATGAATTTCACCATCGATCATACGACGATGTTGTTTCACCCAAAACTTTACATTCTGACTTATGCGGTTTTCCGTATTATTTTTGGTACGACTCCTGATGATCTTCTTTATGAAAAAAAGCGTAAAGGCAAAAACGGTGAAAAAGACGTTTCTATGACTTACGCTACGAAGGTGGGATCTTGGGAACCGAAAGAGAAAGATCCACTTCCGACGATCTTTGCGATCGTTCAACCTTCTGAGCCAGCTAATGAGCCTTCTCATGTTCGTCAAATGCTTGATGGCCATGAGAACGTGGCGCATGTTCAGCATTTGGCATTGCGCACTCCAGACTTGATTGGCTTCTATGAGCACTGCCTTGAGCGCGGTGTTCAGTTCGTGACTCCGATTTTGAAAGACGATCACGAGAATTTGATTCAAGTTTTCTCTGGTGAGTGGTTCTTGCCGGGTGGAAAACCATCTGGTTTCTTCTTTGAATTCTTGCAACGTGACCCAAGCGATGACGAATTGGCGCACATTCAAAAAGCCAATAAGCAAACTTGGTTCCGCGATGAAACATTCTTGGGTCTTTATGCTGAAAAAGAGCGTGAGTACCAATCAGGAAATGTTCGTTCATTCCTTTCAACTGAATTGTTTAATGCGATCATTGAAAGAATTGGTGACAAACAAGTTTATGAAATCACTGAAGCTGACTTGGCTGATGTTGAAAAAATCATGATTGATGTCACTGCGAAAGCAAAAGCCAAAAAGGCTTAATCTGATTACACAGTTCTCTAAAACTAAAAAAGGCTTCATCCCAACGGATTGAAGCCTTTTTTATTTAGCCCATCTGCATATCTTAAGTGTCCCCAACTAAGTAAGTCCGCATTTTTACTCTTTCTTTAACGCATCTGCGACACCAAAAGTGTGTCCGTACCTTTACTCTTCGTCGTCGTTGTCGAATTTAAGGTCGAAGAAATCCAGCAAAGAAGCCTTGTCGTCTTTGGTTGCCATTGCCGGCAGCGGTGGACTGACCCGGTAGAGAATACGGTATTGGCGCTTTACGACGTAACTTGAAGGACGATCAATTCTGAATTTACGTGGGTTCGGCAGAACTGCGGCAATTAATGAGGCTTGAGCCGCAGTGATGTTTTTAGCACTTCTCTTAAAGTATCTCTGCGATGCCGCTTCGACTCCGTAAACGCCGGGGCCCATTTCGATGACGTTGAGATAGACCTCCATGATGCGCTCTTTAGGCCAGATGAACTCAATCAGGACGGTAAAATAGGCTTCCATCCCCTTGCGGATCCAATCTCGATTCGGCCACAGGAAAACATTCTTCGCCGTTTGCTGCGAAATCGTACTCGCCCCTTTTATTTTTTTATGGGTCTTGTTGTACTTCATGGCTTTTTCAATGGCTTCATAGTCAAAACCATTGTGCTCAAAGAAACGTGCATCTTCGGCCTTCAAAACAGCCTTTTGCATTGAGGGTGCAATCTCAGCCAAAGGCACCCAGTCTTTATGAATCCCCACCAGTTCGGGCCCCCACAAGGACTGCACGGAGCGAAGGACCATTAAGGGAGTCACCATCACCGGGGCAAAACGATAAAACAGAACGGATCCGACACTGCCTAAAAAGAAGACAAAGAAGGCGGTAAAAATAAAGCGGCCAAGCCGGATCCAAGGGTTTTTCATGGGATAACTAGTATCTAGATAAAAAAAGCCCCAAAGTAAAAGTAACTTTGGGGCTTTCGAATAAAATTCAGAGATATGACTAGTGAGCTGCTTCGCTAGGAGCTGAAGCTGGTACAGATGGCGCAATTGGCGCTTCTGATGCTGCCGCTACAGGTGTTGAATCTGCTGATTTTTTAGCTTTCTTTTTAGACTTTTTATGGCCTTGAGAGTGAGAAGCCTTTTTACCATGCTTTTTAGATTTCGCTTCAGCTGCGAAAGGCATAGTCAAAGTTGCTACCAAGGCTGCAACTGCCATCAAAGATAGAACATTCTTAGAAAATTTCATTTTTTCTCCTCCAGTGAGATAAAAATTGAGATACAAATTTTGATATTCAAATTTGTTAAGAACCGACATGGTAGCACAAGCTTGGCACCTAGCAAGGTCCTAAAATTTTTCGGCAACGCGGCCAAGCTTTACCTTTAGCCTGTTAGCCAAGTGGATTATAAATAGAAAAAACAAAGAGGTCCTCATGAACGCCCAGCTCTTCTCTCCTCTCAAACTTCGCGACATCACCTTTAAAAATCGCATCGCCGTTTCACCCATGTGCATGTATTCAGCAGAAAATGGCGTGCCGAACTCCTGGCATATGGTTCATTTGGGCAGCCGTGCCGTCGGTGGTGCGGGCCTGATCGTGGTTGAAGCAACGGGAGTTTCCCCTGAAGGGCGCATCAGCCCTGGCTGCCTCGGACTTTGGAACGATCAACAGATGGAAGCCTTCAAACCCATCGTATCTTTCATGAAAGAACAAGGCTCAGTTGCGGGGATCCAACTGGCTCATGCCGGAAGAAAGGCCTCTCATTCGGTCTCGTGGAAAGGCAGCCGCGCACTTTCTGCTCAAGAAGGAGGCTGGCAGGTTCAAGCTCCCAGTGCGATCCCCTATTCCGAGCAAAGCCTCCTACCCAAAGAAATGAACAGCGACGATATTCTGCAACTGATCGAAGACTTCTGCGCCTCCACTCAACGGGCACTCAACGCCGGTTTTCAAGTGATCGAACTGCATATGGCCCACGGATATTTGATGCATGAATTCTTGTCGCCCCTTTCCAATCATCGTCAGGATGAATACGGAGGGTCCTTGGAAAATCGCATGCGCCTGCCTTTAAAACTCGTCGAGGAAGTTCGTAAAATCCTCCCGATGGAGTTGCCTCTGCTTGTTCGCATTTCCGCAACCGATTGGGCGGAGGGAGGCTGGGATCTTCCGCAAAGCATTGAGTTCGCCAAAGAACTCAAAAAACGCGGAGTTGATCTGGTGGATTGTTCCTCCGGTGGCAATGTTCCCCACCAAAAAATTGCTGTCGGCCCTCACTATCAAGTGCCTTTTGCTGAGGCCATTAAACAATCTGCCGGAATTCCGACCGGTGCGGTGGGTTTAATTACCGACCCTCTTTCCGCAGAAGAAATTCTTAAGTCTGGAAAGGCTGACCTCATCTTTTTGGCCCGAGAACTTCTACGCGACCCTTACTGGCCTTTACACGCGGCAAAAAAATTGGGCGTGGATATCGCCTGGCCGCTCCAATATGAGAGAGCTAAATAGCAATTTTAAGCTGTTTTCGAATATTAATTTGGGATAAAATAGGCTCATGACAAAAGCAGATCACAAATCACATGCCCTTCAAGTTCGCCATGCTCTTTGGAATCTTCAAAAGGAAGTTCTCAATTCCTTGAAAGAAGAGTTTGACCGCGAAAATGGATATCAATCGGCTCCGACCGAATGGTTTCAAACTTTGATGAATGCTGAAAGATATGCTTGGCTGCGTGAGCTGACTTCTTTGATGGCCGATGTCGACATCATGACTGAGTTGGATTTCATTACCGAACAACATGCGGCAACGGCTCGTGCAGAGATCGACAGACTTCTTATTGATCACGCTAAAAACACCTCTGATTTCACGAACTCTTACAAAGAACTTTTGTTGTCTGGAGTCGCGCTTTTGCCTCTGCATGCGACTTTGCGAGCTACTGTCCAGAATCTTCCAAAGGTCGAGATGACAAAAGACCAATCTCTTGCCGAGAGGAAAGCTTGGCACGAAGAGCATCGTCATCAGTCTCGTAAGAAAAGAAACTAATTTCCTGTCCCGTCCTGTGTTTCACCAATAACAAGAAAAGACATATCCTCTTCTGATTTCGCCGCGAGTAACTTTAAGGCATGCGAATCAAGGAGGATTTTATGCTGCTTAGAAGACTCTTTTTTTCAGCCTTCTTGGTAGGCGCCGCCCTGGCCATCTCCGCTTTCACTTTTGCGCTGACGGAAAATCCTTTTCATTCTTTTCCTGAAACCATAGAGCTTCAATCTCTGCCGCTTTCCCCTATTTCGCAAAGCCAGACTCTTTACGAGAAGTACGGCGGCTATCCCACTGTCAAGCGCATCGTCGATGATACCAGTGCAGCTCTGACTGTCGACCCAATCATGGCACCCTATTTGTTAGGTCTCGGTCCGCTAAGCCATACCCCCGACAAGCTTCTGAGCTGTTTGGACCAACAATTCAGCGCTTTATTGGGCGGCCCTTACTCTTATCCAAGCACATCCCATTTTCGCTCCGCTCCCGAGGAGGGTTACGCCTGCTCTGAAATGCAGATGCTTCAAACGGGATTAAATATCTCGGTGGAAGCCTTCGACCGCTTCATAGTTATTCTGGCCGATGTTCTAAAGCAAAACGGCGTGGAAGCTCAAGATGTCGACACGATTGCCCGTGCCCTTGCAGGCCTTCGCAATGATGTAGTGGAGAGATGAAATGAAAACACTCCTCAAAGAAAAAATGACCCGCGGAATTTTACTAACTCTTTCAGGGCTTGTGCTGCTCTTTGGTTTTTTTGGTATTTTAAATACTGAGATCGGCCAACATATTCCCGTGATTCGCGAACTTGCTCTGGAATTGGGCTACAAAAGTCGAGTTGATAATCTTTCTTCCTCACAAATGGAACGCTTTCGCACTCAAGCCATCACTCATCTTAAAGGCGACATCAATGCCCCTCATCGCCCTGCCATAGGACTCAACTTGGATAGCACGACAATTCGTGAGGCGGCAAATTGGCTTCAATCAAAAGGCCTTAGCTGCGTTCACGGAGTCAAAGGTTATGCCTTCTTGCGATGTCATAAAATTCCCAGCAAGGTTTTAGGCCTGAACTCGACCTTAAACTCAACGACTGTCATTGATGAAATGGATCTTGGATTTAATTCGCAGGGCAAGCTTATATCCGTCAATCTGCTGCATAGAAAACTTTCGGCTCTTCAGGGCGTTGAACTCATCAACGACATCTCACAAGGCTTGCGAAGCTCTTTAGGCGTTCCGACAAAAATGATCGGAGCAAATGATGTCAAAACATTTGCAACTGCAATGAATTCCGTGTCGATTGAGTACAACTTTAAAGACTACCTTGCCAAGGTCACTGCCTCATATCTACCCTGGTCAGGAGTTGTTCTTTACGAGCAATACCTTTCATATAAAAACTAATTAAAGGGGGCTAGGACGGCCCTCTTAATCTGAGAAAATTGCGAACCTGAATTGTGAACATTCTGACCGTTTGTAATGTCCCCATGTCTGATAATTAATCTGACTGAAAGCAAACTTGTGTTACGATTAATACATGAACTTACGACGGCAGTTTCTTTTATTTGTAGCACTTGCCTTCACTCCCTGCACTTGGGCAACACAGTCGGCATCATCGACAACTTCAGCATTGAGAATCCTCACTGAAAATTGGCCTCCCGTTTCTTACGAGGAAAACGGCAAGGCCCAAGGCATGGCCGTAGAGCTGGTGCAAACCATTCAGCGCAACATTGGTCAGCAATCGACCAGCGCCAAAGACGCTAACAACGCCAATGCCACTGGCGTTCGAGCTGTTGCTGCAAAAGAAGCTCCGATCGAAGTCGTCCCTTGGGCTCGAGGTTACAAGTTTCTTCTGGATGTTCCCAACACTCTGCTCTTCACGGTGATTCGCACTCCTGAAAGGGAAAAGCTGTTCACGATGTTAGGCCCAGTCGCCCGCGGCAACATCTCCATTTTTTCATTGGCCAATCCAAAAAATAAATTTGAACATGATCAGGCAATGAAAGAGAAAGCCGTCGTCGCCGCAACCAGAGGCACCGCTTTTGAAACGGCGGCCAAAGGAATGAAGTATAAGAATATTATCGACGTCAAAGACACCGAGACTGCAGTCCGCCTTCTTGCCTCAGGCCGGGTGGATTTAATTTGTGATGACAGTCTTACCATCCACGATATCCTGCGAAAACTCAAAATGGATTCGGCCGACTTCAAAGTTGTTTCGGACGTCGAGAACTACGATCTCTATCTGGGCTTTTCACCTGGAACCAGTCCCGAAGTCGTTCGCACCTGGAAGAAGTCGCTGGAGACTTTGAAAAAAAATGGTCAGTATGCGGCCATCTATCGCAAATGGTTCCGCAACTTAAAACCACCGAGCACGGTTGAGGTCATCGGAATTGCCGCAACTTCTTCGCCCCGTTAAGAGTGACGCTTTCCCAGATATTTTGGATTGAGCAGATTCTCGACAGAGAAAATCTCATCCAACTGGGCCTGAGTGACGACGCCTCTTTCAAGAGCGACTTCGGCAACATTTCTTCCTGTCTGCGCGCAGATCTTGCCAATCAAATCACCTTCAGCGTGACCAATAATAGGATCCAGATAAGTCACGATGCCAATAGAATTCATAACATATTCTCTGCAACGATCGACATTTGCAGTGATGCCATCGACGCATTTGTCTTTGAGAGTATAACAAGCATGCGTGAGAAGCTTCACTGATTCAAAAAGGCTGGAGGCAATAACAGGCTCCATCACATTCAGTTGCAACTGCCCCGCTTCTGCCGCCAAAGTCACTGCCAAATCATTCCCGATCACCTTGAATGAAACTTGGTTCACGACTTCAGGAATCACCGGATTTACTTTTGCAGGCATGATTGAAGATCCTGCCTGCAACTCTGGAAGGTTGATCTCTTTCAATCCTGCGCGAGGGCCGGAACTCAACAAACGCAAATCGTTGCAAATTTTAGAAAGTTTCACAGCGGTGCGCTTGAGGGCTCCGGAAATAATAATATAAGCACCACAGTCACTGGTCGCCTCAATCAAATCTTCGGAAATAACAAAATCATACCCGGTCACTTCAGCCAATTTTTTGACTGCCAAGGCGGCATAACCTTCCGGTGCATTCACCCCGGTGCCAATCGCCGTCGCCCCCAGATTCACTTCAAGAATCAATTTTTGCACTGTCTTAAGCAGACGTCCGTCCTCTTTCAACAATGTCGCAAATGCATTGAACTCCTGCCCTAAAGACATCGGCACGGCATCTTGCAATTGAGTTCGGCCCATTTTTAAAACTTTATTAAATTCCTGACCTTTTTTCTCAAACGCCGCACTCAAAACTTCCGTGGCCTTTACCACTTCATTCAAGTGCTCATACAAGGCCACACGAAAAGCCGTAGGATAAGCGTCATTCGTTGATTGGCATTTGTTCACATGATCATTGGGATGAATGACTTTGTAATCCCCTTTGGTCAAACCACGTTTTTCCAAAGCGATGTTGGCAATCACCTCATTGGCATTCATGTTCACAGAGGTTCCTGCGCCTCCTTGGAAAACGTCAGACGGAAACTGTGCGGCCCATGCTTTGGGATTTTTTAAAATTTCATCACACGCTTCGACAATGGATTTTGCCACATCTTTGGGAATCGTCCCCAGCTCACCATTGGCCAAAGCACAGGCTTTTTTCACCAAGGCAAGTCCCCGAACAAACAGAGTGTCTTCACCGATCGTATTCCCGGAAATCTGAAAGTTCTGCACCGCTCGCAGAGTATGAATTCCATAATAAGCTGCTGCCGGAACTTTCATTTCGCCCAAAAGATCATGTTCAACTCTAAATTGTTCCATTTCCACTTCCGTTCCCATCTAAAATCGGGGTCGTTCATGCTCCCCGCGAACGTCCAATGTTGTGTCCGAGTGAAGGGCCAGGTCAACCCCAAATTACACGCACCGTCATCCCGCGGATTGATTGCCAGTCGGAACTCAACGGTTTACCACTAACTTTTGACATGCAACGGCTTATTTTCTCGAGGGAGTTTACATCCGTGTTGGCTGAGTACTGGAAACAGAGATCTCTATCTCAAAAAGTCGCTATTATATTTGTTTTTACGCTGGTCTTCCGTCTCTTTTTCAGTGTGAGCATTGGCTTGATCGATGACGAGGCATACCACTGGTCTTGGGCGAAGAGCCTGCAACTTTCTTATTTCGATCATCCGGCGATGATCGCATGGCTGGAAGCCATCTCGACAAAAATTCTTGGTGATACTTATTTAGGCGTGCGCTTGCCCAGCTTTCTGTGCATGACCGGAACCATTGTGCTGCTTTACAAACTCACCAAAGATCTTTTTGATGAGTGGGCTGCGATCTTTGTCGGCTTTGTGATCTTCTGGTCACCGTTCTGGGGCTTTGGCGGCTATGTAGCCTCACCGGAACCTCCTTTTATTTTATGCTTCGTCGCTGCGGCTTACGTTTTCTGGCAAGGCGTGCGTGAGGACTCTGCACGATGGAGCACCAAGAAGACTTGGTTGTGGTTGGGTGTGTTGATGGGCTTGGGATTGAATTCCAAATTCATCATTGCTTTGATTGCACCTGGATTTGGGCTTTATCTTTTGGCAACGCCATCTCGTCGCAAGGATTTGTTAACCCCATGGCCCTGGGTGGGATTCCTTATTGCGACCGTGATGTGCACTCCTATTTTTACCTGGAATGTCATGCATGACTGGCCGGGTTTCCGATATCAATTCCATGATCGCCATGCTGATGGCGGTGGAATCAATATCGGTCGCTGGTTTGGATTCTTCGGCGCGCAGTTGTTGTTCTACACGCCGTTCTTGTATGCGATGTTGGTCTTGACCTTCATTACTTCCATCATAAAACGCACAGAAGCGCGCTGGCGCTTTCTTCTTTGCCTCACCCTTCCTTCCTTGGCGATGTTCTATCCGCAGCCTCTATTCGCGGATTACAAGCCACACTGGAGCGGTGCTGCTTGTACTTTATTGTTAATGGGCGCGGGTTATATCTGGTCGCAAGGATTGCAATGGGGCAACCGCCGCATTGTCAAAGCACGTAGCAAGGTCTACACCCGGGGCATTTTAGGATTTTTCATTCCACTGGCGTTCTTGTCTTATGCGCCCTTTGTTTATCCTTGGGTTCCGAAAGCCTTCCATTTCTTTGCACCGAACGCGGAATGGAAAACAACTTATGACTTTAGCAATGAGTTTTCCGGCTGGGAAGAATTGGGCGATTTCGTCAATCGCCGTCAACGCGAGATCCACGCAGAGACCGGTCACAAACCCTTCCTTTCAGCTCTTCGTTATGAAACCACAGCGCAAACAACTTGGGGAACGAAGCAAAAGATTTATATGCTGAATTCCACCATGAGCAATTACACCGTGATGCAACCGGTGGAAGAAATGAAGAATCTCGAAGGCCAAGATGCCATTGTGGTGACCACTGAAAAGTACGACCATGATCCGCTGAAATATGCGACCTTTGCATCCTGCTCGAAAGAGGAACTGAAAACATATCGCCATGGGGTTCACGCCAGAACATTCAACGTTTATCTGTGCAAGAACTTCCAAGGCATCATCTACAGCCCTGGCGAGGTTCCGCCGTCAGCTCGTCACTAGCTTGTCTACACTCCGGCTTCGCCGGAGTAGCGCCCTGGCTGCAGGTCAATGGCTGCAGCCACCGTCTATCTCTGACTTGTTTTCTGAAGATCCAAACCTTCAATTTGAATCACTGGCGGCGCTGTCCACTGGCTAGAAAGTACCGAATCTTTGGGTGAATACATTCGCAGTATCATCGAAAAAGTTTTGCCTGGTGCGGCCGGGATCCAGTTCGTCAAAGGGATATTGCTTCGAGGCTTAGCGCCTATGGCCAAGGTTAAGGAGCCATCCCGTCCGTAAGTCAATTTCGACAAATTGCTAATATTGGAACGAGTCACAGGATTTACAGTCAACGACCAAAAGGCGTTCACTTCTTTGGCCGGGAGTTGGTCTTTTTCAAAATGCATCAAATACGTATTATCACCAAGTAACTCTCGGTCATTCATGTCCTTCTTGCTAATGAAGACCACGACCTCTTTCGATTGATTCCACCAAATGCCTACATAGGTCGTCGCCGTTCGAAACCAATAATCTTCACCAAATCCATCCCTGTACGGAGCTGTCGTTATCCAACTGTTTTTGCGCTCTCCCATGCTGCCGAGGTACCGATTCAACTGCGGCAAGGCCTTTTCCTGAATAAGATCCTCGATCTGCTTTTTATTCGCATCACTTTGCGCTGCATACTTTGCGACCGCACGAACTCGGTTTTGCAAGTCATCTTTGAGTTTCATACCATCGGGTGCGCTTCGCAGTACCGTCTCGACCATAGGATACTCGAACGCCTCTCCGCGAATGAGATCCTCATTCGTAAACATCGGTATTTTTTGTGGAGGCTCGATTTCAGTTTCGTCGTTACGCACCAGCTTAAACGCTTTTAGCAAACGCACCGCTTCGCCGTCGCTACCTTTGCGTTCAATGCGCGCTAAGATTTTTGCCTTATACGACGGCAAATCAACGCGCAAAGACCCTTTCGGAGTTTCGGGCCCGTTCTTCAAGCAAAACGCAAAAGCTCCATTGGGATGTTGCGGATAATTTCGTTCGTTTATATTGGTGATAACCCCCGCCCACTCATCCATCACTTGCACGGTATAATAACGATTGGTGATTTTGGGCACTTCCAAAACTTGGCAGGTTTTATCATCAACAGCCACCCATGCTTCCAAATAAGCCACGTCCAGGTTGGGATTAGAAGAATCTGTTTTTCCCAACGGTGTGTATTTGATTTTGTTATAGCCAAGGTTTTTCTCTGCAGTATCCAACCGTTCTTGACGAATCACGAAGTAGCGAGCCATCAGATATATATACGAATCTATAACCTCTTTTTCAGACAAGCCCGCTCGCGCCAACGAGGTATTGGTTCCAGGCTCCGCCTTGCCATTGGTCAGGATTTTTTTCTCAGAACTTTGGCAACTCAAGAGCCCCGCAAAAATCAGGATCAGAATATTACGCATGCAACCCCCTTGTTTTTATAAAACTCGAGGACCTCCCGGAGGACAATACATCATAAAGAAAGACATACTCGTCCAGTGCCGCTTACCAAGGTTCATAATATATAATGAACTCAGATATTAGAATCAAAGAGAGACAGACTGCTGTTTCGACATGTTCCAAAAACAGTTTCCCTCGTCTTTTTATAAAGGAGTCCATCAAGAAAGCCGATAGTTACAGTATGCTTAGCGGCTTGAAACTTACCTGTACGTACCTGATTGGTTTATTTATGTCTTCGGCCATTGCCGCGCCGTCGTCTTTAACATATCAAGGTCGCATACTAAAAGCAGACAACACACCCCTTGAATACAATAACGTTTCCTTCATCTTTCAAGTAACAGATCCTTCCGGCGCTTGCGTGATTTATCAAGAGCAGGTCAATGGCTACAACATGGTGAACTCTGGCGGTGTTTTTGATGTCACCATCGGGAATGGCACCGTGACCTATCCAACGTCTGGCACATTTTCGATTCTCGATGCTTTTAACAATAGCGGAACATTTGCTTGTTACGGCGGTTCCCCTTATTTGGCCTCTGCAAATGACATTCGCAAACTGCGTGTGCAGTTTCATGACGGTGTTGGTTGGAAATCCATCAGCCCTGATTCTGTGATTCGCACCGTGCCTTTTGCCGGGTATTCACTTTCCGCACAGAAGCTGGGAACGAATACGGCATCTGATTTTGTTTTGAAGACTGGAATTCCCACATGTACGGCAGGAACTTTCTTAAGTTGGGATGGAGCAACTCTGTCCTGTTCTGCGGTTGCAGGAGCCAGCGGCGGAACAGTGACCAATGTCACCTCTGCAAATTCTTATGTCACCATTGCCAATGGAACTTCAGCACCTGTTTTGACTTTGAATGTGGGAACCACAGCGAACACAGTCGCCGCAGGGAACGACACTCGCCTGGTGAATGCCTTACAGTCCGGCGCTGCTGCTGGGGGTGATCTTTCCGGCAATTATCCCAACCCTGTCGTCGCAAAAATTCAATCTGTCGACGTGAGTTCTGCACCGCCAACAAGTGGCCACTTTTTTAAATACAACGGCACCAACTGGAGTGGCAGTGCCATTGCTATGGCTGATATCACAGGCCTTAATACACAGCTTGGCACCTATCTGACGCAAACAGCGTTCAATTCCTATGTCAGCTCTGCCAGCTGCAGCACCAGTCAAACCATGTATTGGAATTCGGTCTCTGGAGCCTTCGCCTGCCAGGCGATCAACCTTGGTGTGGCTGGTGACGTTAGCGGTTCTATCGGTGCCGTCAGTGTTAACAAAATCAAAGGTGTCACAGTTGATTTTTCCACGGCACCTACAAACGGACAGGTTCTTCAGTTTAATGGCTCTGCTTTCGTAGGCCATTCATTAACGACGAGTGATATCTCTGGAACTGTTCCCGCAGCACAAATGCCGGCGTTTACAGGCGATGTCACATCCTCGGCAGGCTCGACTGTTTTGACTCTCGCTTCCACGGGAACTGCTGGTACTTACTATAAAGTCACAACAGATTTCAAAGGTCGTGTCACGTCGGGTTCAAACTCCTTGGTTGTTGGAGATATTCCTGGTTTGCCTTGGTCGCAAATCACCTCTGGCAAGCCCACCACGCTAAGTGGCTATGGAATTACGGATGCATTGATTGCCAATGCTGGCGGAACTCCAAGTATTCAAACAGGTCTTGAAGCTGCGAAACCAAGCTTTGGTACTGCAGGACGTATTTACATCGCAACTGACACTCAAAAAATCTATTCCGATTCGGGATCTGCATGGACTGTCGTTGGCAATGCCTCAGGAGCAGGCGGCACAGTGACAAGCGTGACCTCCGCGAATGCAGATATCGGTGTTGCAACATCGACCTCTACACCCGTCTTAACTTTGAATTCTGGAACTGGTGCAAATCAAATCGTAAAATTGGATGGAGCGGCAAAGCTTCCTGCAATTGACGGCTCGGCCTTGATCAATTTAAACGCTTCAAATTTAGCAAGCGGAACTGTTGCAACATCCATTCTCCCAACCATTCCTCTGACCAAGGGAGGAACAGGTTTAAGCGCAGCCGGGACTTCGAATCAGATTTTGGGAATGAACAATGCCGGAACCGCTGCGGAATTTAAAACCATCACAGCCGGTTCAGGAGTGAGTGTAACTCACGCGGCAAACAGCGTGACGATTGCGACTACGGGGGCACCTCCAACAGGAGCTGCCGGCGGTGACCTTTCTGGCACTTATCCAAATCCTTCATTGAACACAGTCACTGTTGCCAAAGGTGGTACTGGTTTAACTGCAGGAACCAGCGGCGGCATTCCCTATTTTAATTCAGCGACGACCATGGCCTCTTCAGCGGCCTTGACTGCAAATGGAGTTTTGCTGGGTGGCGGTGCTGGTGGATCACCTACGGCAACTTCAGCAGGAGCCGCCTATCAACCTCTAAGAGTTCCATCCGGTGGTGGTGCCCCGTCCTTTGGAGCGATTGATATCAGTCAAGCCGCAGCCGTTACAGGAATTTTACCGATTGCCAATGGCGGTACCGGCGCCTCTGCCCTTGCCGCAAATCGTTTGATTGGCACCAATGGCACAGGAACTGTTCAACAAGCCGTGACCTGTGCTTTGAATCAGATATTGAGCTTTGATGGATCAGGCAATTATGGTTGCTACAATGTCGGCGCGATCTATTCAGGATTTGTAAATGGCGGCAACAGCTTTGGCGGCGCTTCGAATATCGGCAACAATGATAATTTTGATTTGAACATTAAAACGAATAATTTAACTCGCATGACTGTTCAGGCCGGCGGGAATGTGGGAATTGGAACAGCGACTCCCACAAATATTTTAGATATTTCAAGTACGAACACAAATAATTCCAGTGCGCCTGCAACACGCGATCTGACTGGAATAAAATTCCTTACAAAATCTGCCAACACCGCTGATGGAAGTTTCTATTCACGAGGTCTGTATTCTTTGCTCAATTATAAAATCGACAGCGGCAAAACAGACACTGGCACATCAGAAGGCGCACTCATTCAAAACTTAAGAAACGTCGGCACGACGGGGGACAATGGAACCTTGGTTAACCTTCGAGGTCTATCCATCCAATACGGTCACTACGGATCCGACGCAACCGCAACACCGACCACCACCAATGCTGTTGGTTTGTACATAAATCCCGACTTCGAGAAAGGCACCATCACAAACTCATATGATGTCTATCTTGCGTCGGGCGCCACAGGAGCCACGACAACCAATACTTGGAGTTATTTTCAAGCAAACAGTAAAAACAATTATTTCGGGGGAAATGTTGGGATTGCCACCACTCCGACTACCGCTCTGGATGTTAATGGTGTCATTGCCAATGCTGGCAGCCTTTCAAGACCTATCTCATACAGCGTACCGACGGCTACCAATGTTACAATCAATCTTCCCACTGGTAGTACGACACTGGTTGATGGGTATGCTTATAGGTTCAAACTAGCAACACAGAATACGGCAACCTCGACAGGTTCTTCTTATATTGTTTATCAAACCGCTCCAGGAACTTGGGCAAGCAAGTTGGTGAGTTCTAATGGAAACACCTCGAATCATCCACTCCTGCAAATTAGTGGAACCAACGTTCAAATCTATCACAATCACGGTTCTACTTACTCTATCGGCGTCATTTCAGAAGCGATGCAAACGGGAAATATAACGGTTCTGAGTCCCAATTATTTTGGCTTAGATGGGGCAATTACCAACAGCGCGGGAAACGTCGGAATCGGAACGACAAATCCAACTCAAAAACTGCATGTCACAAGCACAACAGATTCGATTATCAACACCTACGGTGCTGATGCCAATCAAAGCGGTTTAAATATGGGCGCGGGGCAAACAAATCGCTGGATGGTTCTCCAAGAGACAGCCGTCAATGGAAGATTTCTGAATATTTGGCGTGATCATACCGGAGTTGGCGGCGCAGTAGGTTCAGCCATGGCAATTACTGACGCCGGCAATGTCGGTATCGGTACTATCTCGCCTCAAGCCGCCTTACATTTGAACCCTACCATCACTGGCGCTGGCCCTGCAACATCTGGAACCACTCCAAGTACCGGCTTGGTTGCGAGACTTGGAAACTCGGGAGGAGCCACCCTGGATCATGGTATGTTGAGCAATGGGACCCAATGGATGCAGGCCACTAACTCCAGCAATCAGGCAAACATCTATGGTCTCAGTTTGAACCCTAACGGTGGCAGCGTCGGGATAGGTACTTCAGCATTCAGTGGAACTCTCCATGTAAACTCCAACAATGCCAGCGGCTATACGACTATTGTAAATCAGAATGCAGCAGCAGGAGGACAAACCTGGTATTGGTATTCTTCTTCCACTGGCGCTCCCCTCGGGCCCAATGCGATGTGCTTTGGTAACGGGGTCTGCTTGATGACTCTGTTCACGTCGGGAAATATGAGTATCACAGGAACACTGACACAGGCTTCAGATGCACGTTATAAGAAAAATGTCCGCTCCATTGCCAATGCACTGGATTCAATCACGCAATTAGATGGCGTGACTTACAACTGGATTGACCCTCAAAAAGACCCGAATCAACAAATTGGTTTAATCGCCCAAGATGTTGAGAAGGTCTTCCCTCAAGCTGTTCTGACAAATAAGCAAGGCTATAAATCAGTCGCCTATCAAAACTTAGTGGCACCTATTATCAATGCACTTCACGAAGTTCGCGCTTGGTTGCTAAGTCATGATGATCGTCTTCAAAAACTCGAAACCGAGAATGAAAAGCTAAAGCAAGCCAATCTGGCCAAAGAGAAGGAACTGTCTGAGATCAAAGCCCGCTTGGAACGCATTGAAAAGAATCTATCCACTAAATAGTCTGGTTTGATTCACCGAATTTCGCGAAATTCTTCAAAGCATGTTACCGTACCGGAATGCAACGGGATTCCTTTTTTCAAAAACACCCCAAGATCACTCGCTCTCTAAAAAAGTTCATTCATGAATATGAAGAGAAACTGGCTCCCGAAACTTTCGCTGCTTTTCTGGAATCTCTCAGTGAGGAACTCACGCGTGCCAGCGAGGATTTTGCTGCGGTTCCGCCGGGACCGGCCCGCGCTCGCAAGCTGCATGAACTCGTCGAGCAGGAAATCGCACAAGGAGCTGAGATTGAGATCAGCTGCAAAAAGGGCTGCTCTGCTTGTTGTCACATGGAAGTTGAAATCACCAGCTATGAGGCCGAGATTTTGGCAACCCTTGTGACCGAAGGGCATGTTATTGACAGAGGTCGTTTGCAAAAACAAAGTGAACGTTCTCTTCAAGATGGTCAGTGGAAACAAGGGATCAGAAATCTTGAAAGCAAATGTGTCTTCTTGAATTCAGAGGGCGCCTGCAGTATCTACGAACATCGCCCGGTGATGTGTCGCCGCCATTCTGTCACCTCCCCAGCAAAGAACTGCGAAACCCTGGATGCTCCCATTACGTTGCGCTATTTTCCAAGAGTGGATCTGCTGATCAGCGCGGCCAATGAAGACTCTGAAATGCAGATCGGACCTCTCGCAAAAATGTTGCAGATGAAGGTTCAAGCTTGAAGCCATAGGACCTAAGGCGAGAAAACCATATCTGTGGCTTCGATACTCACCATTACTGTTTCGCCATTTAACAAATGTTCGCTAGACCTTCACGCTGAATACTTTGGTTCTTATTTTGCGATTCCGCTAAGATGTTAAAATTATATGACAGATCCAGACCAAAAAAGAATATTTCTAATCGCCTCCGCCAATGAAAAGCTCATCCACTTTTTGGATTCGTCCATTAAGGGCAACGTGCAAAATGTCACGATCTTCACCGCTGCAGATGGAATCGAAGCCTTGTTTAAGGCTGAAAACGTGTTCCCCCATGTTTTGATCATTGATCCGGGCATAGCTAAAATGAATGCTTTTGACTTAGCTGGCTCCTTGCTTCGCCGCAAAGAGCGCTTGTCAGTGATTTTCCTTTCCCCGGTTCCTGAGACTGATCACTTTGTCGACGAGGTTGTCACCGGGCAAGTTCAGTATTTGACATCACTCGAAGATCAACATCTCGTAAAGAATTGTTTCTTAAAAGCACTCGATTGGGTTTTCGCAGGGACTTCCACTTCTTACCGCCTTCGTTTTTTAAACACCGGCGATATTTTGCTTCGTGAGGGAGCCAAGGGTGATTATGTCTATCTAGTCAAGACCGGCAGTCTTCGCGCTTACAAAAATGACGGCGAAAAAGAAATTGAACTGGGTCTGATCCAACCCGGAGAATTCGTAGGAGAAATGGCCTACATCAATGGCGAAGCCCGTTCTGCCACGGTCTCTTGCCTGACCCCATGTGAGCTTATTGAAATGCCTATCGGAAATTTAGATGTGGTTTTGTTTTCAAAACCAGCTTGGTCTAAAGCTTTGATGAAAACTCTTTCGAAACGATTAAAAAAATCCAATGAAGAGCGCGGTCCCAGCGAAGATTGATGCTGCGGCAAAGCCACTGGTTTAAAAACAAAAAAACCTGCTGATTAGGCAGGTTTTTTTGTTTTCATCTATTCGCAAAATCTTATTAAACGTAAGAACCGCGTTTGATCTTCTCAAGAATAAGTTTTTCAGTCTTGATCGGATCGTTCGGATCAACAGAGAAGAATGATTGCTGCTCGCAACGTACTTTTTCTTTGATCAACCAGCGAAGGATGTCCGCCAAGTTTTTGTTTTTTCTGTCCAAGAAGAACGGATCGTTTTCCAAAGCATCTTTAGCTTTCTTCAAAGCACGAGCTTCTGCCGGATCAGATTCCTTCACTTTGTAGTGAGGAAGATCATAGCGTTTCACGTCTTCAGGAAGAACGCCCAAGAATTTTACTTCCGGAGCTGAGAAGTCAGCATTACGTACCAACGAAGCTGCAGATCCCGCTTTCAATGTACGGAAGATATTTTGCATCGTGTACGCATCCAGATCTCCGAAGAAATACAATGGAATGTCCAACTCATGCTGAATCAGCTTACACCAACCGCGCACACCGTTTGAAGGCACGCCCCCGGCACCCATCAAGATACAGTTGTTACGCTTAGTGAAACCCATGCTCACCAATGTATTCGCTGTACCTTCAGATTCCACGATCAAGCAGAAATCGATTTTCTTTTTTGCTTTCAGTTTCAATGCTTGAGGTCTGTTTTTCGGCTGGAAGGCCGCTGTACCCAAAGTCGACAAATCAACAGTCGCTTTGTCACCATCCGGCATTGTTTCAGTCACGATCAATTGCTGAGAATATGTTTGTCCACCACGTTCATTGGCAAAACAGTTCAATTCCTCGCGGTAAACTTCCAACATATCACCGATAAAATCGATGATCGCATCTGATTCCGGTTGGTCTTCGAAGTCCAAAGGTTTCAAACGAGAGTTCCCTTTGATCAGACCCTTACAGATATAATACAACTCCCTTTTCGTATTCACAGAACCGATTTCCATGTTACGCAAAAGAATTTCCAATACAAAAACCACACGAGCCAGTTTTTGTACTGAAGAGACATTCAGTTCAGTGCGAACCATTTTATCTCCAGGAGTCAGATAACCGACCTTGGAGTTGTACAAAGAGTTGTCCAAAGAAGTTTTGATAGCTTCCAAAACTGGGCGTTTTGAATTCTCAAGGTCCTTCAACATCTTGTCAGCCAAGATGCGCGCCTCTTTAGGGATATCAATTTTCAATTCACGAATGCTGAGTAATCTAGCCATTAGCGTTTTTTCCCAGTGGTTTTCTTAGTAGTCGTTGTTGCTTTTTTGGTTGTCGCTTTTTTCGTCGTGCCCTGAGGAGCTTCCGACTCTTCTTCGTCAACCAGGTCAGAGGCACGGATCACATCTTCCTCAATGTCATCATGCTCAATCCCTTTTTTCTTGTCGCGTTTCTTCTGCTCCAACAATTTGGATTCAGCCGCTTCAAGATCCGCGATCGCATCTTCAGAATCACGGCCCAAAAGTTTTTTCAAACCTTCAGTCGCTCTGTTTTTACGAGCCTCATTGGCATTCACCAAACGCGCCAAACCTTCTACAAGGATTGGACCGAACTGTTCGATATGTGCCAATTTTCGTTCAAGATCTGCTTCCTTCACTTCTTTTTTGATGTGACGAGAAAGTTTTTGACCCGCTTGGATCAAAGCCAGACGAATCTCTGCCACCAACTCTTCAGAAGCATCGATAGTTTCTTTCGAAGCATTCTTAAACTTGATGAACGGAGACACAATAGAAACCGCGAAGATATAAGGTCCAAGAGGCAAACTGTCTTTCGGCTGTTGAAGACCGTAAGATTTCCAGTTTACAGACTCAATCGCCCAAGTGATCGCACAACCAGATTTGTCAAATTGAAGCGGAACGCGATTCGCGAAACGCAACAATTGCACCGGTGTATCACCTTGCTGATTGCGGTCTTTGAAACGAGCCAATGCCACTTCCACAACCACAGGTTTGAAGTCGCAAATAGTTGGCTTACGAGTTACCACCGCGAAGAAATCCACTTCACCCAGACGGTAAATTGATTTTGCCAGTGATTCTTCCCCGACAGTCAAAACTGATTTCGTTGAAGGAGCCATCAAGGTTGTAGCTTGAACAGCCATGAATGCTTTTTTGAAGTCTTCATCACTCAAAGATGAAACAGGTCTTTCCAACAAATTTTTTGGAAGGCCGTTCTTGGTGAAATCCTTGATGGATTGATCGCTGATACGAGAAAAACCCGTTTTCAAGAATTTTGAAAGCGTCGTTTTTCCAAATAAAGTCGAGTGCGTAATGAACTCACCTAGTTTGAAAGTATGAGGATGCGGCAAAGTCGCTTCTGGGACTTCCGGAACTTCTGTCGTTACGCGGTTCACGGTGACGAAATCATTTTCCATCAACTTATAAGTCACTGTCAGGTGTGGATTCACCAATACAGTTCCTTCGATATAAGTCAAAATACCGCCGTCACCGTTCAGCTGAATACGACCATCCAAAAGGAACTCAACACGCGTCCCGTGTTCGCGATCCCAATCGATTGTTTCTTTGTTTTTCAGAATACCTGTATTTGATTTGATATCGACATCGACCTGAGCAGACATCGCTTTGCGCATTTTCTTAGTTTTAGAAGTAACATTCACACCGCGCGCGTTCGTCATTTGCGCCCAAGTTGTTGCAGCAGAGATACCGATACCTTGTTGACCACGAGAACATTGCCCGCGGCCGAACTTGGAAGAAGCCAGATATTCACCGTAAACTTTGGCAAGATCATCTGCTTCAATACCAGGACCATTATCTTCGACAACAATGCGAATTAAATCAGTATTTTTGGTTGAACCTGTTCCAACCTTAGTAACTTCAATTAGAAGATCAGGTAGAATCGCCGCAGATTCACATGCATCTAGCGAATTATCTACAGCCTCTTTCAAGGTCGTCAAAACGGCCTTCAAAGGAGATGAGAAACCTACTTGTTGTAAGTTCTTAGCAAAATATTCCGCTGTGCTACTCTTAGTAATTTTGCTCACAGTCGCTTAATCCTTCACACGATGTTAACGAATTTTAATGAATGACTTTGATAGCTTAACTCCAACGTGGGGAGTCAAATCAAGACCAAAGGCCCAACGCTGCTTGGCGTAAAATTGAATATGAGTTTTTTTGGTTTGCACCAAAAGCTGTCTTTAAAAGACCTTTTCTCCTCTCAAAGCCGCGCCAAAAAAGGCTCTGGAACAACTAAAAACCCGCCTTTTTTACCCCCTTTAAGCCCCATTTTTTACGCTTTTTTGGGTCTTAATTCGAGGCAAGGTTCGTGATTTCCTATAAATTCACCCTTCAATTTGATGTTTATAGCCCTCTTTTTTTGAGTTTCCTTCGCCTTAAGGTTCCCACCCTGCACCTTCGGCAACCACATTCCGATACGTCTTGTATGCGTTTGAACGTACTTGGTGTTCTTTTCTTACTTGGAATTTCCCTTGGTCTATCCAATTTTGGATTTGCCGCTGCAAACAGTTTAAATACCCTCACCTATCAGGGTCGCATCGTTAAAACAGATGGCAGCGGGTTAGAGAACGCCAGCGTCAGTTTTCTTTTTGAAGTCACATCCCCCAACGGACTTTGTGTGATCTATCGCGAACAGGTCAATGGCATCAACATGGTTGGGAGCGGCGGTGTTTTTGACGTTCCAATTGGCAGCGGCTCCAGACAATACCCAGCGACGGCATTCACTTTATCCCAGGCTTTTAGCAACTCGCAAAATCTGACTTGCGACGGTGGCAGTATTTTTACTCCACAGTTTGATGATATTCGAATCTTGAGGGTGCAGTTCCATGATGGTTCTGGCTGGAAAGCGATCACTCCAAATTCTGAAATCCGCTCAGTGCCTTATGCCTTTAATGCTTTCAACGCATCCACTCTGGCGGGACGTCTCCCTACAGATTTTGTTTTAAAGAGTGCCGTGAGTACTTGTTCACCGGGGCAATATCTGACCTTCGATGGAACTTCTTTTGCCTGTCAAAATGATGCTGGTGGCGCGGGCATGCTTAGTGATGTGAATGTCACAGCTCCTTTGACCAAGGGTGGAACGGCCACAATTCCGACGATTGGAATTTCTGTGGGTTCCGGTGCGGGAACAGTTGCCGCAGGGAATGATGCTCGCTTTGGCAATGCCTTGCGAATTCAAAATACTCCGGTGGATGCGACTGCTCCCACTAGCAATCAAGTCTTGAAATTTGATGGGTCAAACTATGTTCCTACTACTCTCGCCATTTCTGACATCACCAGTTTAACCACTCAGCTGAATAACAAAATCAATGCGACGATGTTCCCGACAAGTTGTACGGCGGGACAGTCGTTGGTGTTCGTGACTCCCGCGAATGCATTTGATTGCTATGATATTTCGATTACATCTTCCCAGATATCAGGCACTATTCCTGGGGCAAAAATTAGCGGCAATATCGCTGGCAATGCCGCAGGCTTCAGTGGCTCTTTATCTGGCGATGTCAGTGGCACACAATCAGCGACAAGCGTAGATAAAATTAAAGGCAAGGCGCTTAATATGGCCGGCCTGGCCGATGGCAAAGTCCTAAAGTGGAATGCTGGGGCCAATGAATGGCAAGCTGTGGATCCTGCAACTTTAATATCTGGAGCGAGCCCCAGTGGCGCTGCCGGTGGGGATCTTAGTGGTACCTACCCCAATCCTTCAGTCGCAAAAATCAGTGGCAGTCCGTTGTTGTTAAGCTCTCCTGCTGACAAAGACTATTTAAAATTCAATGGCACCAACTGGATCAATGCTGCGATTGCAATTAGTGAGATCACCGGTTTGCAAGGTGCCTTAGACGGAAAAGTTCTTTATTCGCAAATGCCTAGCTGTACCGCTGCACAGGTTTGGACCTTCGTGTCCCCTGCTGGGGGATTCATTTGTACTAATATCGCCATCAGTGGATCGCAAATTTCAGACGGCACTATCACCGCCGCAAAGTTGGATGCGGCAACTGTCGGAATTTGGAATGTTAACAATGCCGCTCCTTATTTTACCAATTCAAACAATATGGTTCAAATTGGTGAGGGCGCCCTCAACTCCTCGTTCACTCGCAACTCTGCTGCTTTTACTGGTCCGATTCTAACTCTCACCAGTCGCCCGACTAATGCCAATGGCGATTCTCTAATTGCTTTCCAAACGGGAGCCACGGGGGCAAGCACCGTCTATCGTTCCACTTTCGGAGTCAATTCCGCTGGTTATCCAGAACTCAAAGGTGGCTATTGGAGCAATGGCGCCTCCACTTGGTATGACTATTCCGCCTTCACTTTCCAACCAATGGCACAAAGACTGGCTATTACATCGAACGCGAGCGTCGGCAGCGGTCTGGATATCAATAGCCCCACGTATTCGACAGGGCTCTTTCACTCTCAAAAGGGGTTATCGAGTTCCAGTGCCGCCACCGGAGTTGGCGGCATTACCGCAGAAAACAGAAGCAATACTGCTGGAATCGAACCCGCTTTGGAAGTTGTCCGGGTTCGCACCGACAGCACCTCTCCGGTCACGGGATATGGCGGAGCGATGACTTATATTCTGGAATCGTCTACGAATGGCACCATGAATAGAACAGGTCAAATCTCTTCAGTCTATGAAGTGGATCAAACAAACTTAACGACAGATGTGGATGCAGCACTGACCTTCTCGACAACTCAAGATAATACGCTGAATGAAAAAATGCGCATCACCTCAACGGGGGCCGTGGGAATTGGCACTGCCAGCCCTGATGCAAATTTGTCGATCGCGGGTGGCATGAAAGCCAGTGCAGCCTCAAATGGTTGGTACACCAACAATGAGGGAGTTCTGATCGATTATCTTCCTGGCAGCTATGGCCGGATCATGCAGGTCACTGGAGGCGGAGTCACTCGACCTCTGGTATTTGGTGTCGGCGGAAATGAAAAAATGCGTATTGATGCCGGTGGCAGACTTGGTGTTGGCGTGCAAAATCCGACCTTCCCGATTGAGGCCCTGGGAAGTATTGGCGCCCAGGTAACTACCGATGTGAGCCATTCAGTTTCTTTAATGAATAAAACCAACAACTATACTTGGAGCATGTATCAGCTGGCTTCAAATGATTCGATATCTCCCAATGGCTTTACTATGGAGCTTTGTCCTAATGCTGCCTGCTTTCGTCCCTTGTTTATCAATGCAAATGGTGTTGTTGCAAATTCCCCCCTCAATGTTGGCGACGGAGGAACTATCGCAGTTCCCGGAGGCACCGGTATTTCAGGCACTGCGCTCAACTGGGGCACCAATGCTCCTGGCTATGCTTTCCAACTTACAAATGCTGGCACTGCTTCCTTAAGCAACGGAATGCTGATTTATTCTGCCGCAACGGATGCAGCCACAAGTTTATTCGCGGCTCGCTCTGGCAGCACAACACGCTTTGTAGTGAAAGCCGACGGCAATGCAACTTTAAGTGGAACTCTCACACAAAGTTCTGATATCCGCTTGAAAGAAAATCTTCAGAGCATCCAAAATCCATTGGATAAAGTTCTGCAATTGCATGGGCTAAATTATGATTGGAAGCCTGACGTCAGCTCTGATCGCAGTCGCCAACTGGGTTTGATCGCCCAGGATGTTGAAAAGGTCTTTCCTGAAGCGGTGAAAACAAACAGCCAGGGTATTAAATCCGTCGCCTATGCAAATTTGATCGCGCCAGTGATTGAAGCTCTTCGCGAATTGAAAACTGTTTTCTTTGCTCATCAATTAAAAGTGGAACGTGAATTGGCCTCCGTGAAAGAAGAGAACGCTGCCATGAAGGAATATCTTTGCAAAAAAGATCCTGAAGCTTCATTCTGCGGAAAGAAATAGCCAACGCTCTGTACCCAGAAAATTTCTCCACGACTCTATCATTTTGTATTCAATCGCATTAGGGTATGGACATGAATGAGCAGTTTAAAACTCTTGCCCAGCAAATCTGCAACTTGTTTCTTGATGAGGGCGTTCTCATTCGACCTTTTTCAAATCCCCGCCTCTCGTTCTTTGCGACTCTCCCGAAAGAAACCCAAAAAGTAGTTTTGAACGACATGAACTCGTATCGCAAGCTTTGCGAGACCATGAAGCTTCGAGGACAGTCTTTGCAGAGCACCCGTGAGTTGACCGAGCAAGCATTGCTGCAACTGGGACTTCAGGCGAACCCTGACCATTTGGACGTAATTGAAAATCATCACCTGGTTGAGATTTATAATCTGAATCACACGCAGATCTTTCGCAGCTTCAAATACTTTGAAGTTTCCAGTTATACCCTGGAGGATATCTATTGCCGCAAGTGGTGGAATCTTTATGAGCGATCCGCAGAGGATGAATCCACCATTCAGAAAATTGTTTCTGAATTCCTGGGCACTTCAGAAAAAACCATTCAACGTGTGCAGATGCCTGAGCATATCATTCGCGAGAAGGAAACATTAGAACGCTTAGTTATAAAGACACAAATTTTGTGGCTTATTCCTTTGTACCGTGGGTCTGAATTTGCTGCGATCATGGCGGTGGAAACCAGTCACCTTTAGGCTAAGGTCGAGTTGAGCGACAGGGCTTGGGTCCGATTATGGCGTCTATGCGAATAAAAATCTCAATTGAATAAAAATACTGTCAAAATAAAACGAGTAAATTACTAACGTAGGAATTACTCGCATGATTAATTTGCGTCTTGTCATACTTTGTTCTTCTGCCTTGTTGATACTCAGCTCTTGCTCGGGCGCAAAAGAAGATAATACTCCTGTAAATGACAACACTAGCGCGGAGCAACCTGCCCCGACACCAGCACCTTCGCCGAACCCTAAACCGGAACCAACTCCTTCACCGGATCCATCTCCGGCTCCAAGTCCATCGCCTTCTCCAGAGCCTACTCCGGTTCCAAATCCGGCGCCGAATCCTTCTCCTACACCTTCTCCGACACCTGCGCCTGTGCCACAACCTTCTCCGACTCCAGCACCGGCACCAGAGCCGTCTCCTGTTCCGTCACCAACGCCAAGCCCAACTCCTGCGCCTGCGCCACAACCTTCTCCGACTCCAGCACCGTCACCAGAGCCATCCCCTGTTCCGTCACCAACGCCAGCTCCTCAGCCTGCGCCTGCGCCTACTCCGACGCCAACTCCGAGTCCGACTCCAGCGCCGCAGCCTCCTCCTGCGCCTGTGCCTTCACCGACGCCGTCTCCATCACCAGAGCCTTCACCGACGCCGACGCCGTCTCCATCGCCAAGCCCAACTCCTGCGCCAAGTCCGTCACCTACTCCGGCACCGGTACCCACTCCTGTTCCACCTGTCACGACTTGTCCTGAAAACTACGAGATTGTTGCCGCTAACAAATCTTTGGGAACTGCGAGCTTCTGTATTGCAAAATTTGAAATGAAAAAAGGAAACGATGGTAAAGCCACGTCTGCTCCAAGCGGCAAACCTTGGATTGCGAACAAAGCCACTGCAAAAGATTCTTGCGCGGCTTTGGGTGCGGGATATCGTCTTCCAACAAATACCGAGTGGAACGCCACGGCCCTTGAAATTTATAATCAAGACAGCAATTGGACAGAAGGCAAAAAACTATCAGGCACTCTATACACCGGATACTACTCTGGCTGGTCAGAGCCCGTGGCCGTTACCAATGTCAACGACCCTTATGACAGCACTGGAAAAGCCAAGGATAATGAACGCCGCACTTTCACTCTTGCCAGTGGCAAAGTGATTTGGGACTTCGGTGGAAATGCCTGGGAATGGGTCAGCGATACGATCTATGGATCGTCTTACACACCCGATCTTTCCAGTAACTATGGGCGTGATTATCACAACAACAATTGGGATATTAAGCCCGGTTCAAAACAGCTCTTTGATTTTACAGGCATGACTGAAGTTCTGAAGAAAGATGTTTATCTCGGCAATCTTTTTGGTGGCAGCACTGGGAAGGTCATTCGTGGTGGAGCCCTTTGCATTCACAAGAAAGGCACAACCGGAATTTTTGCTGCAAACATTGGCGACATCACAGTCAATGAAGTGCAGGCACCTGCTTCTTGGAATTTAAATATGAACAATGTGGGTTTCCGCTGCGTGAAGGATTTAAAGTAAGAACTAGGGTTCTAGTTTTCTTCTGACTCGCCAGCATTTTCAGTGGAATTATTCGAGTCGCCGACACCTTCGGCGACAGGCTCAGACTTTTCAGAAGAGGCTTTCAACTCTTCCATCGCCATTTCCGCGCGAGTTTTATAACCCTTTTTAGAATTGCAGTCCTTGCACGAAGGGACGCAGTTGTTTTTGTTGGACTTCCCGCCCCGGGCGATAGGAATCAGATGGTCCATGGTCAGCTCGGCAGGCTTAAAACGATTCCCGCAGTGATAGCAAAGCCCTTTTCCAAGTTCCTGCTTCCACCACTGGCTCAGGCGCAGCTCGCGAGCTTTGGCCTTTTCTTTCTTTTGATGTTCGGCTGAGGCCGCGGCAAAAAAATAATCCATCTGCAACCGTTATAGCCCATCTGGAGACAAAATTCTAGGCAGATTTCTGGACCTTAGTACCAGAGCCAAAGCCTTCACTTGAGGGCCCTTTTTACCGATAGGATCCGAGAATAAATTTGGAATTTTGAAGGCAGGGGTGCGAGATGTCTGTAAAAACCTTTAAAAAAGGCGAAGTGATCTACAAGGATGGCGACAAAATTACGGCTGTTTACCTGATTCAGTCAGGTGGCGCCAGCCAATGCTTGATTCGCGGAAAAAAGAATATCGACCTTTTCCAATTGGGCTCTTCGCACATTCTTGGTGACCAGGTCATCCTGGGCGCAAGCACCCACCCGACCGCCGCCATTGCGACAACAGAAACGAAAGTGCTCGAGATCCCCGTGGAGGCTTTGAAGTCTCACTACGAAGGCGCTCCGCAAATGTTGAAAGTCATCATCAAGTCGTTGGCAGATCGTCTGCGTCTGGCCATGAATGATGTTCGCTCTTCCAAACTTGAAAAAGACTCTTCACCATGTCCGGAAGATCAGGTCGCCAAAGCCTTCGGCGCCGTCTTCCATACCGCCAACCATAAGGGCGACAGATCCACTCCGGGTCGTGTCGTTGTCGAATGGGGAATGATGAAACAATACTCGCAAAGAATCTTTGCCGAGGGGCCTAAGCGCGTTGAACAAGTGATCAATATTCTTGTGAAATTGAAATTGGCTTTCTATGAAATGGGCAAAGCTCCGGACAATCCAGAGGGACCCGATGAGATTCAAAGAGTTCATTTCCTGGATCTGGGCTTGTTGGAAAGCTTTTTTGAATTCTATCAATACTACTACTTTAAGGGCGGCCGCATGGAGCTTCTTAAGGTGGATGAACTATGTCAGACAATGTTGGATGCTTTGCTAAAATTGGCTGATGGCCAAGAGGCGGATCGCTTCGGTATCGTCAGTGTCGACTTCGCCAAATTTGGTGAACACTGCAAAAATGAACTTGGCATTAACTTGAACAATGACCACTTCGCCCGTCTTGAAGGCAAGGGTGTGTTCATGAAAAGAAAGAACAGCGGCACCGGTGTTCTTTTACAGTTTGAAATCAAAGAATTCCGCTCTATTTTGCAAAGCTGGAAAATGCTTCGCGAAATTGAAAAATGGAATGAAAAAGGCTTCGTCGATATGGACGAAAAAGAAGAAAAACCAAAGAAACGATCCAGCGGCCCATCTTGTCCTGCGTGCAGTGCCGAACTTCAAGCTGGAGTTAAATTCTGTAGCGAATGCGGTCATAAGATCGTAGCGGCGGCTTAAATGAGCGAACCATTAGTGATCTTTAAGGCCATTGGATCTGAGCACGAGAAGCAAATGCTTTTGCAAAAGCTCCTTTCTGCTCAGACGACTGTGACTCTTAAGGATAAATTCGAAAGATGTCTGACGATGAAGGTGCTCAGCCTGAATTCTCAGTTTCATTTGAAATGCCATCCTCCGGAAGAAACGGCGATGACCCCGCAAGACAACTCGATCTTTGCGGCAAGCTTCCAGATTGGTGAAGAAAAGTACCTGTTTGAAACCAAACCCGTGGTGAATGAGAACTATATCGTCTTGCCGGTGACACATCTATATCATCTGCAACGTCGCAAGAACTTCCGCTACAATATGCCTCCCAATTATTCTGCGACTTTTACAATCAACTATTTGAATCACAATATTTGTTCTCATCAATGCCGCATGTTGGACCTCAGCACTGAGGGCTGCGCGGTAGAGATTTCTCAAGAGCAAGCGCATTTGCAGCTCGAGGACCTGGTCCGTGCAGAGATCTTCCTCGGTGACCGCGAACCAATCGTTATTCAAGGTGTGATAAAAAATATCCGTGGACGTGGTATCAGTCACCTCACTTTGGGTGTTGAATTCAATCACTTGGCGGCTCCCTGCGAAGATAAGATCATCAATGCCCTCACCGATCTTCAGAGAGAGCTCTACTTCCGAAAAGCCGGATAAAGTCAGAACATTTTTAGGCCGATGAGTTTAGCAATGAAAAAACTCTCGGCTTTTCTTTTTCTCATTGCGATACACTTTGATGCGCGGGCCCTCCCCGCGTATAAAGTGCAATGCGAAAGCCTTGAGAGTTGCCCTGAATCCATCGTTGGTGTCGCGTCTGATGGCAAGAGCGTTTGTACTGGTGTTCTGGTTCAAGAAGACCTTATCGCGACCAACCTGCACTGCATCCCTGAAGATCTTCGCAAAGAAGAAGTCTCTTGCAAGGGACGCATTATGATTTCATTTCCTGCGACCAAGTCTCTCGCTGCAGAAGACATTGAATGTGCGAAGGTGAAATGGCTTTCTCCGCCACTTAAAGACTCGCCCCTCACTCCTGATTATGCTTTCTTACGACTTGAAAAGAAAACCTCACGCATGAAGGTCCCCATCAGTACCAGCGGCTTTAGCGACGGGGAACAAATCACTCTCTTTAAGATTGATCCTCAAAGTGATGGCTCCGGACTTTTGCGGAAGTCCACTTGCACAACGATTCAGAAGTCTTTGGCCAATCCGCTATTTCTTAACAATAAAAGTCCCGTGATCAGCCTCGTGCCCTGCTCGGTGGTGAAAGGCAACTCAGGATCCCCGCTCTTTTCTGCAGATCTTGAAGTCAAAGGCCTCTTGAATTCCATGGGTTCAGCGACGGACGTGAACCTCAAAAAGGCGCCCTTTTCGCAAGTTGGTTATGGATCTAATTTTGCCTGCCTGAATATAGCGGGACTTGCCATGGCGGCAGACATATCACCAGATTGCCGTCACACGATCACCCCCGAGGAAGTCAAAGAGGCGTCTGCAGAACTGATCAGTAAATCCATTGATCCTTTGATGAAAGCCTTTAACAAAGACGTCGCAACACAACTGCAGACTTTACATGAACAAAGTAGATTTGTACTGCGCTGGAGTGTCGATCAGAAAGATCATGCCTTTGATGGACTGCAAGCCAAAGTCACTGAGATCTCTTATAAACCCGAATGCGTGAATTTCAAAAAAGCCAAGCTTCGCAATAAAGCTGGCAAACTGAAATCAGAAATTGTGACCTATAAACTGGAACTTCTCGAATGGGCCTTGGAGTTGAACCTGGATGACAGCGGTCGCCCTCAGGCCAAACTCATCTCAAAAAAAATCAATCCGGCCCTGATCTTCTCGCCGTCCAAGTTAGCAATGACCGAAAAAGTTCCCTTCACTTACGACGGCCACGACCTGCAAATCCCATTCTGCGAAGACCTTCCATAACGCCGCGAGCCTCAAAAAGGTACGGCGTACCTACCGTCGGTGGGATCGGCGTACCTACCGGCGTTTTGCGGGGTAATAGAGTTTATTATCCCACATGCCTTCATTAAAATATTGAATGGTGGCTTTGAGTCTTTGGGTGAGTTCTGCTTTGCGGGCTGTGGGCTCCGTTAACGGGTGTTCACCGGTGAGATCACTCATGGCGAACATTTCCGGCTCACCATGACCTGGGGACCAGCGGATGCGATAGTCTTTGGCGAAAAGTAAATAGCGGCCATCGATGAAGGCCACGGCGTCTTTGTCGCCGGGAACAAACATCGAGCTTCCAAGGAAGTTCTCTTCTTTGTTACGCAGGTGCAGGAAATCAAGCAAGGTCGGCAATATATCGATTTGTTGCACGACCATGTCTTTGTCGACTGCCGGAAATTTAAAAGAAGGATGATAGAGGAAAAGCGGGATGCGATAGTCCCCGATTTCGTTCTCATACTCCGGACGGAAATGTTTTGAAGTGTGGTCTGCAGTCACGACAAACAAAGTGTCTTTGAACCAAGGTTTCTTTTCCGCCTCTGCAAAAAACTTCTGCAAAGCCATATCGGTGTAGGAAACGGTCTTCAAAATTTCAATCGGCCCCTCTGGGAATTGTCCTTCATACTGGGCTGGGACCTTGAACGGATGATGCGAACTCAAGGTGAAGACAGAGCTCATAAACGGACGAGGCATTTTGTCCATTTCCTTCAGCATATACTGTAAGAAGGGCTCATCCCAGATGCCCCAAATGCCATCATCATCCGCATTGTTGCCGTATTCTTGCGAACCGTAGTACTTGTCCACCCCGGCACTCTGCATGAAGGAATCAAAGTACATGGTGCCGTTGTGGCCGCCGTGAAAAAATGCAGAAGAGTATTTTTTGGGAGCCAGCAAAGTTCCCAGCCCCAGGAAGTAGTTCGCTGTAAAGTGCGAAGAAATGAAGGGTTCACTCATCAAAGCAGGGATTCCCGCCATGACCGCCGCTACGCCTTCAATCGAACGACGACCATCAGCATAGGCATTATTAAACACCAGGGATTTTGCCATCAAAGAGTCCATAAACGGTGTATAGCTCTTCCCGTTATGGGGGCCGACATACTCACTGCCGAAACTTTCCAAGATGATGATCACAATATTTTGGGGACTCTTCGGACGCTTCCCCTCAAGTAAAGAACCACTGTAAGAGCCATTCAAATGCTTCAACATTTCCTCTTTATCAGAGAAATACTTTTCGTGTTTGATCTCCTCAGCTCCGTAGCTTTTTACGAAGGTGAAGGTCGAATTCAAAACAAGATTATTAAGCACCGGAGCTGTGAACACATTCGCATTCACAAAGCTGATCGGCTTTCCTTGTAAACCGCCACGAATCCCAACGACTGAGACAACCAAGGCAACGAAACAAACAAACACATGGAAAGCCCAATGCTTCAGAGATTGAGAAAGATCTGAGTGCCAAACTACCTTGATTGGTCTTTTTAGGACTTTCCAAGCGACCCAAGCGAACAAAATGACGATCAGGGTGTTAACTAAAAACAGCGGCCAATAAGTGCCGACGAAGCCCATCATCTTGCCTTGGGCTTCTCCCATAATGAACAAAGTGTCGTAGGTAAACCGGCGACCCACGAAATTAATAAACTCCGTGTCTACCAAGTTCAGAATCAGAAAAGGTATCTGAGTGATGCAGAAGATCACCCAAGTGGTGTTCTGCCAAAGCTTTTCCCAGTTCTTTGGCCAAGGAAAAAAGGACAATAAAAGGACCGGAGCGGCCACTGAAAGCGCGGCCGAGATATCAAAACGAAGCCCCACAAACAGCGACCACAAAAGGTCGGCAAAAGGCTTGGTGCGGAACATATTCCAGTTCCAAGCTAAAAACTCTACTCTGGCGAGAAAATAGAAGAAGATAACGACAAAAACGAGAGCGAAAATCTTAAGTACACGCTGTGATGGCCCAAACATGAGGTCATCCTACGCTGACAAGCTGCATTAATCAACTGGCTTACACTCCGGCTTCGCCGGAGTAGTCGCAGACTGGACTTCCCCCTCTCACTCTGTTACTTTCCGTCCTATGACACCAGAGCAAATGAAAGAACGACTAGAGCAAAATTATCCAGATTCCAAAATCGAAGTTTTCGATTTAACCGGGACTCAAGACCATTGGGAAGTCTACGTGGAAAGCGCCAAGTTTGCGGGATTGACTCGCATTCAACAGCACCAACACGTGATGGGCTGCTTTGGTCCAGAATTAAAGACCGGGGAAGTTCACGCTCTCTCAATTAAGACTAAAATTAAATAAATTACTCCGACGAAGTCGGAGTGCAGACCTGTAAGGAAAAAACTTATGTCTTCACCTATCCATCAAAAAATCGACGGCATTTTGAGCCAAAACAAAATCGTTCTTTTCATGAAAGGAACTCAACAGTTCCCAATGTGTGGTTTCTCTGCACGTGCTTGTGCGATTCTTCAAGACATGGGCGTTCAGTTCCATGACATCAACGTTCTTGAAGATGAAGAAATCCGCAACGGCATCAAAGAGTACGGCAACTGGCCGACAATTCCACAGCTTTACATCAACAAACAACTTGTTGGTGGCAGCGACATCATGATGGAAATGTACCAATCCGGCGAACTTCAAGAGATGTTGACTGCCCACACTTCGACTTCGTCGAAGTAGGTACTAACTCATGAGATGCAATGTCGCCCTCTGGGACCGCATTCTGCGCTTTATATTCGGGGTAGGTCTTACCGCCTACGCCGTCGCAGGGGGACCTTTTTGGGCGTACATTGGTATTTACGGTATTATTACCGCAGCTTGGGGCTTGTGTCCTGTCTATGCTTTCTTTAGAATCAGAACTCTGAAAGATTACTATCGGCCCCATCGGGACGAAGAACTCTAAGGCTCCGTATAATTTGAGGACCTTGGAAAACAGAATAAGGATGTTTTATGTCTCCAGCCCTTCTCGAACTTGAGAGTTTTCTTAAAAAAGAACAAATCAAAACCGACGAAGAGAGCCTGAAATACTGGGGCAAAGACTGGACGACTTATTTCGATATCAAAGCCTCTGCCATCGTCTTTCCTCACACCACTGAAAACGTTGTCGACCTGGTTAAATGGGCACGAAAAAATAAAATCGCATTGATTCCATCAGGAGGCCGCACGGGCCTTTCCGGCGCTGCCGTAGCCACTCAAGGCGAAGTCGTGGTTTCCTTTGACCAAATGAACAAGATCAAAGACTTCAGCCCTGTCGATCAAACTGTGATCATCGAACCCGGCGTGGTGACAGAGGCTCTGCAAGAATTCGCACATTCCAAACAACTCTTCTATCCCGTCGACTTTGCAGCCGTGGGCTCATCGCAGATGGGCGGAAACATTTCCACCAATGCCGGTGGGATCAAGGTTGTTCGCTATGGCCTGACTCGTGACTGGGTGGCGGCTTTGACAGTTGTCACTGGCGCAGGTGATGTTCTGGAGCTCAACAATGCTCTTGTGAAAAACGCCACAGGTTATGATCTTCGCCATTTATTTATTGGTGCAGAAGGAACCCTGGGCTTCATCACCGAAGCCACGATAAAGCTCGCACCGAACCCTCCTCCGATGAAGGTCCTCGTTATGGCCGTCAGCGGTCTTGATGCTGTCATGAAAATCTTTGCGGAGTTTAAAACTAAAACATCCTTGGTCGCTTTTGAAATGTTCTCTGATAAAGCTTTGAAAAGAGTTTTAGAGAACACGGGATTGCCGGCTCCTCTGGAAACACAAGCTCCTTTCTATGTTCTGGCGGAAGTTGAAACTCGCAACGATCAGGATGAAGAACATGCTTTGGGTGTGTTTGAAAAATGCTTGGAAGAAGGTTGGGTCTTGGACGGCGTGATCAGTCAGTCCGACGTGCAAGCGACAACATTCTGGAGATACCGCGAAGACATTTCTGAATCTTTGGCAAAGTACTCCCCGTACAAGAACGACATCGCGGTGACAATCTCGAAGGTTCCACCATTCATGGACGACCTTGATAAAGTTTTGTCGCAAGCTTATCCAACCTGGGAAGTGGTTTGGTTCGGACATATCGGTGATGGCAATCTGCACATCAACATTCTTCGCCCTGACGGTATGTCGAAAGAAGAGTTCGTCAAAGAATGCCGCAAAGTCGATGTGATGGTTTTTGAGACTGTAAAGAAATACAAAGGTTCAATCTCGGCGGAACACGGTGTGGGTCTGACGAAAAAATCTTTCTTGAACTACACTCGCTCGGAAGCTGAAATTGAAATCATGAAGGGAATCAAAAAAGTTTTCGATCCCGACAACATCATGAATCCTGGTAAAGTAATTTAGCCAAACGGGCTTGACCTTAGAACGAGCAAGCAAGCCCGACAGAGTAACCGCGAACATTTTCTCCAAACATGTAGCGCCCGACCAATCTCGTGCGCGTAATCCAAACTTTATAAGCGCTGGAATCAAGCTCGACTCCCAGTCCCGCTGAGGAAAGATAGTCAAAACCCAGCACCCCGGCCTGGTCCCCTAAGTAATGAGATATTGAGCCTTCAAGAACATATCGAAACGGTTTGTTAAGAACTTTCCATTCATCAATGGGGGCCCGCCAGCGATAGTAAAGATTTACAGTGCTGGAATCGGAATACCCACTGACAGATTTACTGCCGCCGGCACTTTGCAAATGGATATAGGAATAGCGAAGTTGGAAATCAATATCGTTATTTCCGGGTTCAGAAAACTCATAGGCCAGCATCATGGACCCACCAAGCCCCCCCACGGTCAAGGAACCCCCATCAAAAAAATCCAATTCTTCGCCTGTGGCTGTGGATATGAAAGTGCCCGCCGCCTTGAGATCACTGAAGATGGCCCCCACTGAAAAATTGAAGATAGGACGAATCACCCAATCTTTGGCAATCGGAAAATCATAGCCGACTCCCCCCTGCAAAGTTCCTGAGGTCCACTTGACAGGAACATTTCGAGCATCCGTTCCATCGGTGGCGACAAATACGGGATCATAGCGACTATATGCAGCCGCCCCCTCAAGATATATTCGAGACTCTTTGCTGACCGTAAAACCACCACCGAATTGAGTCATTGAGATTGCGGGATTTCCACTTTGGGCATTATTGATTGCAAGAGAACTCGAGGCCAAATCCGGAATGGCAGAATAAGACATCAATGCCAATATTGAATTCACAAACTTTGCCGGATCGACATCTCGCAGTCTAAAGGGAGCTGCTTCAGACGAGGCTGAGACAAAGAATAAAAGCAGCAGAAAAAATTGGATTCTTCTTACGCTCATTGCTCCCTCGCCTCACAAGTCAAAGCAACTTGAATTCAAGATGCTCCATTCAACTGTTTATTTTTTTGGCGGGTACAACAAGATTTGATTTTAGAAGTGTCAACTCTCAGGCCATTTAAGATAGCTCAAGATGGCTTGCTAAAGGACATAACTTTGGGATTAGGCATAAAAAAACCCACAGTTTCAAACTGTGGGTCTATCAATAATTAAACTTCGTTAAAAACTATTTGCTGTTGTCTACGCAAGTACCGATAACGATCACACGACCAATTTGGTAGCGGGACATAGTTTGGCAAGTTTGTTGTTCGTTGCAAGTGTAACGAACATGGACATTGCCTTGTGCATCTGCACCCATCACAGTGTTGTTTTCACACCAGGAAAGATATTGAAGTTCTGGTTCATTAGGGCTGCTTGAATAAGCAGCGAATGCAGGGCTGGCAACTAGAACTAAAGCGGCGATAAGTGATTTCATGAGTCCTCCGGATTTTTAATCAAAGAGGATTTAACATAGAAGGAACAGGGTCACAATGACCCTGAAAATAATCTACCTTCAATTTTCGATTGTTAATAAATGTCAACTTAGTAGACAACTCTTGTGCGAATAGAACGCGGAAGCTTCTCAATCTCCTCTGCCAGGCTCTGCGCATGAGAGGAATGGACGTCCATCACGAGGTAACCGATACGCTCATCTGTCGACAAGAATTGACCTTCGATATTGGCTCCGGCACGTGAAATAATGCTATTGATCTCTCCCAGAACACCAGGTTGATTTTTATGCACATTCAGCAAACGGGATGTTCCATGTTTGACCGGAAGGTCAACATTGGGGAAGTTTACTGCGCCTGATGAAGAACCAATTTTTAAATAGCGACGGAAGCTTTCAGCCACTTCCATACCAATCGCGTATTGTGCCTCTTCCGTGCTTCCCCCGATATGCGGCGTTAAGATGACGTTTGAGACACCTTGGAGCGGAGATTGAAACTTTTCCTTATTCGAAGCTGGTTCCTCTGGGAAAACGTCGATGGCACAGCCTGCGATATGTTTCGACTTAAGAGCCGCCACCAAGTCCTCAATGACCACCACTGTGCCCCGACTGGCATTGATCAAATAACTGTCTTTCTTCATTTGAGCGAACTGCTTCGCCCCCATCATATCTTTGGTTTCCGGAGTTTCTGGAACATGCAGAGTTACAAAATCAGAAACTTTCAAAAGTTCTTCCAGGGTCGACATCGCCACCGCATTTCCAAGTGGCAATTTTTTTAACACGTCAAAGAACACTACTTTCAATCCCATGGACTCGGCCAAAATACTTACTTGGCTGCCGATATGGCCATAACCGACGATACCCAAGGTTTTTCCGCGGACTTCCTTGGAGCCTGCTGCCGACTTCACCCACTCCCCGACATGAGCTTTGGTATTGCGATCGCCCAACTGACGGGACAAGGCAATCATTTCCGCGATAACAAGCTCTGCCACAGAACGCGTGTTAGAGTGAGGAGCATTGAAGACCGGCACACCTTCTTCGCGCGCCACTTTCAAATCCACTTGGTTTGTGCCGATGCAAAAACAGCCAATGGTCAAAAGATGTTTGTTATTCTCTAGAACTTTTTTTGTGATCTCAGTTTTGGAGCGAATTCCCAAGACATCGTAATTAGGCAATAGCTTTAAAAGTTCTTCTTCAGAAGGAGCATGAGCGATCAAGTCAACTTTAAAGCCCTCATCTAACAGCTTTTCTTTTGCGACTTCATGGATATTTTCTACGAGAAGAATTCTAGGTGCGCTCATTGGGCCTCCATTCTGACAAGTTTACTCTTAATTTTCTGCCCACGTCACTACTGACGATGCGCACTAAGAGTAGTCAAAGGCCTCTGGTCGAGCCATTCTGATGCCTATGAGCAACACTCGAGCTTTCTCTCTACTTATCGTCGATGATGATCCTTTGATTCATCAGGCCCTGAAGATGAGCGTACCTTCCCACTGGAAGCTTTTTTCTGCGCACACTTTAGAGGCCATTCAGTATGAGCGCTTCTATCATGCGGCCTTTGTAGACATGCATCTTGAGCCTGGCACCACCAAAGCGGCGGGCCCTGAGGTCATCGCCAAACTTTTGAAACACAATCCGCAGTTGGATGTCGTGGCAATGTCCGGGGACCTGAACAGAACCTTGATGGAAACTTGCCTAAAGGCCGGGGCACAAAAGTTCCTGGCAAAGCCATTGATGCCCGAAGAAGTTCTTTTGATTTTGGAAAAAATGGAAGCCCTTTGGGATTTGCGCAACGTCGATCCCCACGCGGACCGCCATAGCATTCGCTGGGTCGGCTCTTCAGCGGCTTCGCATAAAATTAAAAAACGCATCGCCGAACTGCGCGGAGAAAGCAATTCTGTCTTGATTGAAGGGGAAACAGGTTGCGGCAAAGAAGTCGCCGCCCGTTTGCTGCATGAGCAGGAAGGCGAACGTCCTTTTATCGCTGTCAATGTCGCGAGCATCCCCGACAACTTGTTCGAGTCAGAAATGTTCGGCCACGTCAAAGGGGCTTTCACCGGAGCTGATCAAAATAAAGTCGGTCTGACTGAAGCTGCAAACGGCGGAGATCTTTTCTTGGATGAGATCGAAGCTTTGCCATTGGTTCAACAAGCAAAGCTTCTGCGCTTCCTGGAAACCGGCGAGGTTCGTCGAGTCGGAGCGAAAGAGAGCATCTTCGTCAAAACTCGCGTGATCGTAGCCAGCAACAAGCCTCTTGATAAAATGGTCGCGGCCGGAGAGTTCCGCGAAGACCTATTGTATCGTCTGACTTCACAGCGTATTGAGCTGCCACCTTTGCGTGAGCGCCTTGAAGACATTGCGGAGCTTGGTCAACATTTCTTGGCGGCAGAACGCCCTCGTCGCAACAAAAGCTTTACCGAAGACGGTCTTGCCGCCCTCAAGAAATACAATTGGCCCGGCAACGTGCGCGAACTCAAACGCGTGTGTGAACAGCTCAGCCTGACTTCTCCCCTTCCGTTTATTCGCGAGGAGGATGTAACAGCGTGGCTCAAACCAGCGGCAGGCTCCAACACGGCTCCTTCGTATACTGTTATTGATTTCAATAAAGGATTGAATCTCTTGGTCGATGAGTTCGAGGCACATGTGATTCGCACCGCCTATCAACAAACCAAAGATGCAGAAGCAACAGCCAGCCTTCTGCAAATCTCACGATCCAATCTTTATAAAAAACTGGCTCAGTACAAGATCCAAGAGGAAACTCCATGAATTTTAACTTCCCGATCTCTTTGCAAATGCCCACCGCTTGGGACAGTCATATTTACCGTCAAACAGTTTTTATTGTTCTTTCCATCATCTTCGTTTCAGGTGCGATCACATTCTTCTTTAGAAACAAGAACTATTACTTCGTGCAATCCTGGGCGAGCATAAAAAGCTGGCTATTTGCCGCACCTTTGATGTTTGTGATCATGGGCCTTCCAGAGCCTTGGCCGTTGGTGATGCTGGCTTGTATCGCGATCTTCGGCGCAAAAGTCTTCTTCCAAATCATGGGGATGTTCCATCGTAGCAACTTCGTGATGATTTGTTATTTGGGCATCATCGGTCTCACCGCCGCTTGTTACTTCAATCGTTTGGATATTTACAATGCGATGCCAATGATCGTCTTGGGCTTTAGCTGTCTGGTGCCGCTGGTTAGAAACTCCTATAAGCGCATGATCCAGTATATGTCTTTGACCTTGCTGGCCTTTATCTTTTTGGGCTGGTCCTTCATGCACTTGGGTTTGATCTTGAAATTCCCAAACGGCGTGTTCCAAGTGATGTACTTGATCATTTTGACAGAGTTCTGTGACAACACCAACTTGGCCGTGGGACGTTATATCGGTGGCTGGAAATTATTCCCAGGCATCAATCCCCGTCGTTCCGTGGGCAGTACCGCCTTTTCAATTGCTCTGACGTTGTTCCTTGCGGGCTGTATGCGCTTCTTGTTGCCAGATGCTTCCGAGAAATACTGGTTGTCTGCGGGACTTGTCGCAAGTCTTGGTGGCTTCGTTGGCGATCTCGTGATGACTGTCGTGCGCCGAGATGCCGGTATGAAAACTGTGGGACCTTTCATCATCGGCCGTGGCGACTTCTTACATCGCATTGACCGCTTGATCTTTGTCGCTCCAATTTATTATTACTTGATGACGGCGATTCTATGAGAGATTGGGATTACGAAAACGAGCAGTGGACCAAACTGCCGACTTATCTGAAACATTTGCCGCTGTTCACTCGTCATATCGATTTGTTCAGCGTATGCATGCGTTTTTTATGGTCGATCTTTCTTAAAAACATCGCTTTCAAATATTATATCCGCCTGCAAGTCAAAGGGACTCCCTTCAAGGAGCTTTACAAGACACAACCGAAGTTGATCATTATCAGCAATCACGCGAGCCATTTGGATGCGACTTCAATTGCAGCAGCGATTCCACGTCGCTATTGGTTGAGCGTTTATATCGCGGCAGCCAAGGATTATTTCTTCTCAAATCCATTGTTCACATTCTTCTCTCAGCATTGCTTGGGCGCCATTCCGATCGATCGTAAAGATCGCAAGGGTGAGGCCGTGAACTTGATCTTGAAGCTTCTGACAGAACAGCCCCGCATGTGGTTGATCATTTTCCCTGAGGGCACTCGTTCGCAGACGGGCAAAGTTCAAGAGTTCAAACGCGGGATCTCTATTTTCTCAGAGAAAACTCAAACACCGATTTTGTTCACATATCTTGAAGGCAATTTGGATCTTTGGCCGAAGGGGCAGTTTTTTGCCAAACCGGGCAAACTCGTATTGCACGTTGGTCCGGTACATCCCCCGGCTCCGATTCAACAGGTTTATACTGCCTATAAGAGCTGGGTTCTAACTATCAATCCAGATGCCTTCCCTGTTACAGAAGAGACTGCGGCTCCAGAAAAAACAGAGCCTACGACTCTAGAAAAAGTGGAATAAACGAACGCTGCCTCGGAGGAGACTCGCAATGACATCCAATAATGAAAGCAAACATCTCAACATTGGCACCTACGAACTCTGCCCGATTCCCACGGGAATATTTGGTCTGGACGGCGGTGCGATGTTTGGTACGGTCCCAAAAATTTTGTGGGAAAAATCAAATCCCGCCGACGAAAAAAACCGCATCAAGATGGAAGCCCGCGCTTTGCTTCTTAAATCACCAGGCAACAACATCCTCATCGACACCGGCAACGGCGGTGACTTTGTCGCCAAGTACGGCGAAAAACTAGGGCCGAAATTTAAAGAGATGTACAACATCGACGACAACGGCCCATCCCTTCTGAAGTCTTTAAAAGCGCACGGCTTAAACCCCGAAGATATCCATCATGTGGTGTTGACTCACTTCCACTTTGACCATGCCGGCGGTGGAACCACAGAGCGCGACGGCAAGTTGGTGCCGACTTTCCCAAATGCCAAGTATTGGGCACAAAAAGGAAATCTGGAAACGGCCAGCCATCCTAATTTACGGGAGCGGGCAAGCTATTATCCTGCGAACTTCCAACCTTTGCTGGACGCCGGCGTTTTGAATTTGCTGGAAGGCAATCAGGAGAACTTCCTGCCAGGACTTTCTGCCTTCACCTCGGATGGTCATACGAATCAGCAGATGATGATCAAAGTTTCCGATGGTACGACGACTTTGCTTTACTGTGGTGACGTCGTTCCAACTTCGACTCACGTGAAAATCCCTTGGCTGATGGGTTACGACTTGCAGCCGGTGGTTTTGATGGAAGAAAAACAGAAGTATCTTGGCCAGGCAGCTGATGGGCACTGGTACCTCTTCTTCGAGCATGATCCTTACTGCGACGCTGCTTTGATCGAAAGAAGCGGTCATGATTTCGCCGTTCAAAAGAGATTCTGGCTGTAACCTTGAAGCATTCATGCTAGTTTCGAAGCATGAATGCCCTTTTTAGAAAAGATTTAGGATCCAAACTCTGGCAGGTGCTTAAAAACACCGCCCAACAAATGCGCGATGGTGAATTGCAACTTGTCGCGGCGTCTTTGTCTTTTTCTACGATCTTGGGCATGGTCCCCTTCTTAGCCGTCGTACTTGCGACTTTCCAGTCCATTGGTGGCCTTGAAGCCCTCTATCCAAAAGTCGAAGGTTTCCTGCTGATCTATTTGCGTGAGGCAGCTGGCAGCGATGTCACAAAATTCATTCGTATTTTTATCAAAAACATCAATGCGGGAAAACTAGGGACCACCGGAGCCATCTTTCTTTTCATTGCCTCCTTAAAGCTGATGCATGACATGGAAGTGGGCATCAATCGTGTGTGGGCACACCCCCGCACCCGCCCGTTCTACAAGCGTTTGATCTATCAATGGGTTTTGATTCTTTTGATCCCCGTCGCCCTGGCCATCTACGTCGGTTTTATTTCTTTAGAGCAATTTCAATTCGCGCGCAGAATTCTGCCGGTTGGAGTTTCCAACAGTTTGGTTTTAGTCGGCTCTTTGTTTTTGATTTACAAACTGGTCCCCGACTTGAAAGTTCACACCAAAGCAGCTCTGATCAGTGCGCTCATCGCCTCAGTCAGTATTTATGCAGTTCACAAAGGTTTTGCTTACCTCACCGTTGAAGTGTTCAACTACAATAAGATCTATGGATCTTTTGCAGCTTTGCCGATCTTGTTGTTGTGGCTGTTGGTGCTTTGGTATGTGATTCTTGCAGGCGTTGCTTTATGCGCGGGAATTCAAAAACGTCATATCGCTTAAGACGGGAGTCTCTATGGTGGTCATTGTCGCAAGATGGACTGTGCAGGCGGAATCCTTAACATCGACTCTCACGTTTCTTAATGATTTGCAAAAGGCCTCACGCGCTGAACCTGGCTGCTTGACCTATGACTATTACCAAGACCCTCATCATCCGCAAAATATTTTAATCTATGAAGAATACAAGAATGCCGAAGCTGTGGAGGCTCATCGCATGACCCGGCATTTTCAGGAACTCGTGATTCAAAAGATCGTGCCGCATTTGCAGGAACGATCCGTGAAAGTTTTCGAACACTCCCCTTAAAGCTTCTGCAAAAGATTCTTCGCAAGGCCTTTCACAATCAATTGTGCCGTGGATGGATTGGTCGCGAGCGGCACATCATGCACATCACAAATTCTTAGCAAGGACGAGATATCAGGATCATGAGGATGCATCCCCAATGGATCGCGCATAAAGATCACCGCTTGGCATTTCCCTGTCGCCACCAGAGCTGCGATCTGAGCGTCGCCACCGATCGGGCCAGAAAGATAGCGCTTCACCTTCAGACCGGTCATCTGCACATGTTTCCCGGTCGTTGCCGTTGCCACCAGATCGAAGCCCTTGAAGAACTCTAAGTTGTCTTTGATGAAGGCAATCATTTCGGCTTTTTTGCCGTCATGAGCGATTAATGCGAGTGTTTTGCGGGCTTTCTTCATGGCTGCTCCTTTGGAACGAACTGAAAGCATAGCGCCTCCCCCTCCAGAGCTCAATCAACACATTGCATTAATATTTAAAAAGTACGGCCGCGGTCTTGGATTTTAGGAATAGATTTGCTAGTTTGTGCCCCTTCAGCGATATTATTCCGCAGTGGTCGCGTAGCTCAGCTGGATAGAGCAATTGCCTTCTAAGCAATAGGTCGCACGTTCGAGTCGTGCCGCGATCACCATTTTATTCCCCCCCGAGCGAACAGCCTCTTATTTTTCGAAACTAATTCTTGTTACTTGCGGCGCCGGTGTTGCGTTGCATTCTGCTAGTTCTTGCCAGCTTTCCAAGGTCTCTCCCAACCTTACAAAATTCCGGAACCCTGACTCTTTTAAAGCCCGTATATGATCTCAATGATCGTAGTCAGCTTATCTCTACTCTATTTGGAGTATGCTCGCCCTACCTAGTTCAGCGAGCACAATGATCGCCATGCCTCTTGCTTTGAGAAAATCCCTGGGATAGATCCACGTGCATGGAAACAAAGCAAAGTTATCACATCAACTATCTGAATTCCGAGCTGGGACGAAGGATCAAAAAGAATCCCCACTATTCTTTGAGGTCTTTTGCTCGCGATCTTTCGATCACGTCTTCATGGCTGTCCGAGGTATTAAATGGCAAGAAGGGCATGTCGATCGAAAAGGCCCAGAGCCTTTGCTATGACATGGGACTTTCTTCCGTTGAAAGTAAATTGTTTCAGCTCAGCGTGCGGGCAGCGCATGCTCGCAGCGATAAAGATAGAGCCGCAGCTCGCGAAGAGCTTAAAAAGTTCAAAGCAGGAAAGAGCTCGTTACAACGCATGAGTAATGATGACTTCCAACCCCTTTCGGAGTGGTACTATCTTGCACTTTTGGAACTCACGGAACTTCCTGAGTGCCAACATACCGAAGAGTGGTTTGCCAAGAAGTTGCAATTGCCTCTGCGGCTAGTAAGTAGCGCGCTTAAGCTTCTTGTTGATAAGGGACATTTACATCTTGAAGACGGCGCATATATCGCCACTCATGCAGAGTCTTCGACGCTTTTTGATGTGCCTTCAGAAGCAATTAAAAATTACCACCGCCAAGTTATGACTGTCGCAAGCAAAGCGCTGCAAGAGCAACCCGTGCAGCAGCGTGATTTCTTGAATATGACCTTGGCCTTTGAGGCTGATCGCGCGGAGGAAGCCCAAAAAGTTCTGCGCAAATTTCAGCAAGACTTTGCCAGACAGTTTTACCCTCAGGATAGCAATAATAAAAATTCAATTTATCAATTATCAATTCAGTTTTTCAGACTGGATAAAAAGGGAGATTAACGTGAAACAACTTATTTTCATTCTGTTACTGGCGATCAGTAGTCAGAGCTTTGCAGGCCCACGTATTGTTGGCAACGGTGGTGATATATGTGAGAATCGCTTTTACACTGTTCGCGATGATATCAACTCATGGGTTCTGAGCGGCGGCTCAAAAAATCTTATTTTGCGCAAAGAACTTTCTCTCGATAAATACAATTCAGACATGTTGACCCAAATGAAATACGGGAAAATTAGTTGTACAGAAGATAAAGTATTTGTAGGAGCGGCTGAGAAGACTTGCAAGAACTATGTGACTTCTGATGGCGTTGCTGTCATCAGCTGCAATATTAATAGATTTATGAATACATCAGAAGCGGATCAATATGTTTTGGTTCATCACGAATATGCGGGGCTTGCTGGTTTTGAAAAGAATTCTGCTGAAGTTTCAAATTACGAAATCTCCAATCAAATCTCTGAATATCTGGAAGATACTATCGTTAAAAAACTATCCATTCGCCCCGCTTCCAATTCAGCTGCAAGCAAATTTGACCTTCTGAACTCTAACTTCGCAAAGGGCTCAATTCCATCGGCTAAAGAAGTGCAAGGGTGGTTTTCAGGTCGGTGCTATACTTCTGATAAACCAGATACTCCTGTAGGGAGCCTTTTTGGAGCCACTTCTTTTCCGCTCAATGTTGAGGGACCTATTTTTGAGCAGCCCAATCACTTCAATGTTGGAGTCTTTCATACTATAAACAGTACGTCAGTGAGCGGACTGGTTAACCCGGAGTTATTTGACGGCCTTGATCTTTCCGGCTTGCATAGAGATAGTGGATGGTACACGCAACTCCAACAAAATAACATGATCGCAACGAAACGCATGGGAGCTTGGACTGCAACCAATGATTCGAGTTTATTACTTCGCATTCGCAAGTTTCAAAACTATATAATGCTTCAAGGGCAAGCAACAAAAGACCAAGGATCTTATAAGGCCGGGCAAGTGATTGCCAATTGTTACTTTTTTATTAAACTGAATTAAAACACTAGTCTCTGGGTGTTAACTGCTCAATAAAGCTCGTTCATTTGAACGGGCTTTATTTCCATCCCCATCTTGGGAGACTGGAACCACCCCAAACAACCGACCCCTAGGACACACCCCAGAAAGCCCGTCTTCATGACCATCGCGGCGGGGACAGTACTAACTCTTATACCAAATTCCAAATCCCGTCCCCACGTTCCAGCGTCCAACATTACAAGCTTCGCGATAATGATGCCCTGCCGGGATTCATTTCTTTGATGACCACCCTCCGTCTTATGGATAAATATAAATTATGCCTTTATATGAAATCGTTAATCCAAACTTCACTGACTATGAATTTCTGAGGAATGTACATCACATTACTTTAAGACCGCATGTCGAAAAAATATGGGGTTGGGAAGAGACAAGGCAGGATGGTTTTTTTAAGGAAGATTTTGAATCAGGACAGATTCAAGTTCTTCGAGCTTTTAATCAATCAGTCGGCTATCTGCAACTTAATGAGGAAAATGGCACTCTTTTTATTGTTAATATTTTGATCCTTCCAGAGTTTCAAGGCCGTAAACTAGGATCCTCAATCATCAAGGATCTTATTGCAAAATATGGTGCTAAGGGTGTTGCGATAAAGCTTGGGGTCTTCAAGGTTAATACTCGGGCAAAATGTTTATATGAATCCTTGGGCTTTGAAATTGATGGTGAAACCGAAACACATTTTTTAATGAGTCTTTTGTCTGCTTAAAATCACTAGTTTCTAATCCTTCTGCAGCCGAGATCACACAGCATCTCGGCATCAAAATAGTTCCCCTGTTCCCGCGATAACCAAATTCGCAGGACAGGGATCTTTCTTCATCTAACTATAAATCAACGCCTTTTAGTCAAACATCAAGAACCCATCACTCGATACTTCCGTGACTTCACATGCGACCGCACCCGGCCATCCAAAATAAGATCGGGGTTTGCCTTAAGCCTCCCCAAATACCGAACCACAGCAGTGCGCCCCCAACCCATATGGGCAGCGATCTTTTCGATGGTCCATTTCTCGACCCACCTTTTTTGCGCCAGCTCGGCAAGGTCGATTGCTTCCTTCTTCCAAATCGTCGTATAAGTCTTAGAAACACTCAATACGCTTGGTTCGACTAGATTGGCGCGGCCTTCACCATTTTTCTTCTCTCAAAAGAACAGCCTCTTAATCTCTTATACCAACTGTTAT